>SLHK01000104.1 GCA_007136165.1 Syntrophomonadaceae bacterium | reverse complement strand
CGGTGCAGTTTCCCGAGGTTTCACGCAGTTCTTACCTGGAATAAGCGGGCAGGGTAAGGCTGTCGGCCGGTTCCACCTCAAACCGCAAATCGCGCATGCTCTCCAGGGACAGGCGGATGATGCTGATGCCGCTCTCCAATACCCGGGGATCCCCCACCGCCTGGATGACCACGGGGTTTACGGAAATCCGCTCGTCATTGACCAGGATAACAGGCCCCACACAGCGGATGGCGGAAGTGACGATCAACCGCTGCCCTCCCACGGCAACCCCCTTGGCCCCCGAAGCATAGAGCTCATTGACCACATCCCGGACATCCGTCTCATGAATAATGGCATCGGTGGTATACCCGTCGGCGGCATCATAGATCTTGACAACAATACCCTCTCCCGTCATATCCAGGTAGCCGGCGGAGGAGCGGGTTTCCCTGAGGGCCACCCGCAGGGAGTCCATTTCCTCGTTCAAATTTCTTATCTGTTCCACCGGGCTGGCCGAGTGCACCAGCCTGGCCCTGCCGTCTTCCACTTCCATTACGATGGAAAAGTTGAGGACAGTCTCGCTTTCAAAAACGATGTCGGCAATATCCTGGATGGTCTCTTCCAAAAAAACATCCGCCGGATCCACCACTATCCCCGACTCCAAAGAGGCATTGACCACCACCACCTGGTCCTCCTGCAAATCCTGGAAATTCATATCCCGGTTTACCAGGGCCAGTATCCTTTCCCGCTGGCGGTTTTCATATTCCCTGAGGATTGTCTCCTGGACCCTGCGGCCGTGGGAGAGGATGGCCTGGGCCAGTTCATCCCCGGTGGAGGCCAGTTCCACCTCCTGAATGAGGCGGGAGAGGGCATCCCGCACCGAGGAACGGTCTTCCACCCCCAGGTCGTTGGCCAGGCGGCGGTTGTAATCCCAGAGGTCCCGGGCAAAACCCTGCTTGTAATTAAACTCCTCCTCCTGAAGGACCATGTGCTTGCTCAGGAAATTGTACCCCATCCCCACCATGGCGGTGTTAACGGCCAAAACCAGGATTAGAAGTATGAGGAACTTGTTGTCCACAACGATTTGAGCCGACAGACGTTTCATCTTGCCCTCCTAAATTGCAGTCCTTGTCTATAGTAATTATAGCTCTATATAAGTAACGAAATATGTTAAAAAAAAGTTTCATTTCTTAAAAGAAATTAATAATTTTGCGCCCAAATACAATAACCCCCACGAAAAGGGCGTAGAGGGCCGCCAGAAGCACGGCGGCGGCCCCCACATTCTTGGCGATCAAGGCCAGGGGGTGAAACTCCCTGGTAACCAGGTCAACGGCCGATTCCAGGGCAGTGTTTATGAGCTCCATAACCAAAACGGTGAAAATGGCGCTGCCCACGAAGAGAAACTCAACGGGGTCCAGCTGCATAAAGAAAGACAATACTATGATTAGGACCCCCGTCAGCACGTGCAGGCGGAAGTTGCGCTGGGTCTTCCACGTATGGCCGATTCCTGAAAAAGCATAGTAAAGGCTGTCTTTAAAGCTGCGGGCTTGCATCGTCTTCTCTCCTTAGGCCTGCGAGTTCCAAAATGTTTTCTTCTTTCTGCCGCATTTCCCTGCTTCCCTGCGGTTCCTCATGGTCGTACCCCAAAAGGTGCAGCAGCCCGTGGGTAAAAAGAAACCCCAACTCCCGCTTCAGGGAATGCCCGTAAGTCACGGCCTGTTCCCGGGCCCGCTCCAGGGAAATGACGATATCCCCCAAAAGGAGGGTATCATCCCCCTCCGCCAGCAGTTCTTCCCGGCACCTGTACTGGGGGAAGGAGAGGACATCGGTGGCTTCGGCCGCCTTCCGGTACCGCCGGTTCAAATCCCTGATGGTGGCATCGGAACAAAAGAATAGGCTGACTTCAGCATTCTCAGGCAGCCCTTCCGCCTCCATGACCGTTTTCAGTATCCCCATGAGGAGAGGAGGCAGCCCCCCGGGGTATTTAAATTCGCCGGAAAGGGCGATTTTAAGCCCCATTGGCCTCTCCCCCCGCCATTTCTTTCATATCCGGGTATTCGATCCGGGTATGGAAAATGCCCGAGAGGATATGAATAAAGGTTTCAATGATGCGGTCCACCTCACCCAGGGTAAGGTTGCTTTCATCCAGCTGCCCGTCATTTAGTTTATCTTTGACTATTTTTCTGACCATACCCTCCACCTTGCCGGCGCTGGGCTTCACCATGGAGCGCACGGCGGCTTCCACAGAATCGGCCAGCATGACAATGGCCGCCTCTTTGCTGTGAGGCTTGGGGCCCTCGTAGCGGAAACTGGACTCCTCCACTTTTTCCCGGTCCGTGGGGTTCTCCGCCGCCCGCATGAAGAAGAAGGTCACCAGGCTGGTCCCGTGGTGCTGCTGTATGATATCCAGAACGACTTGGGGCAGTTTGCCCTTGCGGCCAATCTCCACACCGTCCTTGGTATGGGAGGTGATGATAAGTTTGCTCAAGTTGGCGGAAATCCTCTCGTGGGGGTTGGTCTGGGCAATCTGGTTTTCACAGAAGAAATAAGGCCTCTTCAGCTTGCCTATATCGTGGTAGTAGGCCCCCACCCTGGCCAGCAGGGTGTCCGCCTCCACACTTTCGGCGGCGGCTTCCGCCATGTTGGCCATTATAATGCTGTGATGATAGGTCCCGGGAGCCTCCCGCAGGAGGCGCCGCAGCAAGCTTTGATTGGGATTGGCCAACTCCAGCAGGGTAACAGCGGTGGTGAGGCCAAAGCCTGTTTCCAGGTAAGGGAGCAGGCCGATGGCCATAACGGCGGATATGAGGCCGTTACCCACCCCTGCCAGGACGCTGATGCTGAAGTTCCTGAAAAAGTCGTATTCCAGCCGGACTTCCCCGGTAAAGAGGAAGAGGCCCACGATGGCCACGGCATTCAAAGCCGCCACATACAGGCCTGCCTTGGCCAGGTCATCCCGCCGGCTTACCTTGAAAACCCCGAAAATGGCCATGAGCCCTCCCAGGAAGGCAACAAATATAAACCGGAAATCTCCTCCTGTCACAAACCCCGTCATCAGGCCGAAGACAATGGTGGCCAGCAGGGCCAGGCGGTGGTTGAAGAGGACGGCAATCAGGATTATACCCATGGATGTGGGTATCAAAAAGCCGGAAAAGAAGCTGCCCGCCACGGAAAAAAGCAGGGTCAGGACAACGATAAGGCCCAGGAGAAAGAGTAAGGACGGCTTCTCATAAATATCTTTTTCATAAAGGAAGAGATAAATACCTACGGCCACAAAAATCATGAGGACCATGATGGCCAACCCGAAGAGAATCCCGTAGTCGGCTCCCTGCCGCTGCAGGCCCAGGGCCTCCAGCCGGGCAATATGGGTCTCTGTGACCTGTTCCCCCTCGGTGATAATGAGGGCGCCTTTAAGAATCCTAACGGGTTCCACGGCCTCCCGGGCCTGTTCCCGGGCCCTTTCCGTAGCCTCATGGTTGTAAACCAGGTTTGGCTGTACATAATACGAGGCCAATCCCTGCCCCACGGCCTGCAGCTCCGGGGAAAACCCCCGGCGCTCCAGCTCCTCTGTCAGCTGGCGGCGGGCGTTATCTAGGGCCGGTGCTTTAATGCCCTGGTCCAGGGTCCCCCTGAGGAACAAGAACAGGGAGTCCTGCAGTCCCGTAAGCTTCTCATGGCCCGCCTCCTGGAGGGCCTGAAAGTCTTCCTCCCCTATATCATAAGGCAATCCGGCCAGGAGTTCTCCTGCCCGGGCCTCCCGTTCCTCCGGGTCCTCCAGGTCCTTCAGGTCCAGGACCCGGGCAAAAAAGGCTTGAACCCCCTCTTCCGCCGCCTGCAGGACGCCGGGGTCGAAGTCGTAGGTTTCGGGAACCTCTTCCGCCGCCTGCTCCTTCAAAAGGTTGGTGGTATAGTGATCCACCACTTCCCTCTGGGCGGTTATGGTCTGGGGGCTGGGTTTGCCCACCTCCAGGGATACCCTGTGGGGCATGACGGAATAAGTCAAGATAAAGACGATAACAAAAAAAATAACCAGGGCAATAGCAGTGCGCTGCGTATTCCGGGAAAAATTCGCCTTTTCCCGTATGGCATTGCCGATAATGTTCATAAGTCGCATTGTGTTCCTCCTCACCCTGGGGGGAGCAGTACCTCCCATATCGTCTTATTATATCAATTATTCTCCTTCTGGTAAAGGTCATAAGCCCGGATGATCTTTTGCACCAGGGGATGCCTGACCACATCCTTGTCCGTCAGGTAGCAAAAGCGAATACCCTCAATGTCCTTCAGGATGTCCCGCACTTCGGCCAGGCCGGAAAACTTGCCCCGGGGCAGGTCCACCTGGGTAATGTCCCCGGTGATGATGGCCCGGGAGCCGAAGCCCAGCCGGGTTAAGAACATCTTCATCTGTTCCGAAGTAGTGTTTTGGGCTTCATCCAGGATTACAAAGGAGTCGTCCAGGGTCCTGCCCCGCATAAAGGCCAGGGGGGCCACCTCGATAATATTCTTCTCCATATATTTTTGAAAGGTCTCCACCCCCAGGAGGTCGTAGAGGGCATCGTAGAGGGGGCGCAGGTAAGGGTCCACCTTCTCCTGCATATCTCCGGGCAAAAACCCCAGGTGTTCCCCCGCTTCTACGGCAGGACGGGTTAAAATCAGCCTGTGGATAGTCTTGTCCTTCAAGGCTGCCAGGGCCATGGCCATGGCCAGGTAGGTCTTCCCCGTCCCCGCCGGCCCGATTCCCATGACGATGTCGTACTCCCGGATGGCTTGTACATACTTTTTCTGCCCCAGGGTCCGGGGTTTAATTTTTTTGCCCCGGCCTGTAACGTAAACCAGGTCGGCAAAGATTTCGTTCAAAGACGTGTGCCGGCCTTCCCGGGTCAAACTTAAGGCATATTCAAATTCCTGGGACGTTAAACGATGGCCCTTACGGTAGATCTTCAGGAGTTCGTCCAACATGGCCACCACACTGCTGACGGAGGCCGGGGAACCTTCCAGGAGCAGCCGGTTGCCCTGGGGAATCACCGTAACCTGAAAGTTGGCCTCCAGGAGGGTGATGTGGGAATCGAATTTTCCCATGAGGGCCATAGCCTCGTCATTATCCCGGAACTCCAGCACTTGCTTATCCCTTTGGCTCAATCAGATTGTTCCTCCTTTTTTTGTTGGTGCTCTATTTCCTCCGCGATATTCTCCCGGGTCTCGATTATAAGGCGCAAACGCAGCTTATCCTTATGGGGCAGGGGGAGCTCTTCCACCTCATGGCTGACAATTTCCACGTCCGGGGGAAGGGCTGCCTGAGCCCCGGCAAAAAGCTCTTCCTCAGCCTTGTAAAGGGCCTGGTCCCTGGAAAGCTCTTTCTTTTCCAAAACCACTTCGTAATAATATATTGTCATAAGTTCTATAGGTGTGTCAAGATTCCTCCATTTAAGATGCCCTTTTATCTCTTCCCGCTCGTAATTGCGGAAGGGGCTTTCCCTGGAGCCCACGTGAATATCCCTGTCCAGGAATCTCAGGGTATAGGAAGCGGCCCGGTTTCCCGTCCGCTCCCGGGTAACCTCCACCAGAGAATAAGTGGCAAAAAATTCGTACCAGACCCGGGCCCAGACCTCTCCCCTGGCCCTTACAGCCCCTACCTCCTGCTCCACAACCTCATCCCCCTCCTGGTAACGGGCTGTCAGGATGCCGCTGATTAAAACTTCTCCCTCCTGCACCGTATCCCCTGCCTCCACCCTGGCCTCCCCCGAGAGGACCAGCACCTTTTCGACGAGGCCCTCTTTAGAGGCGGCCAGGTCGCTGGTTATCTCCCTGAAGTCCTCTTCGGGAAGGGTTTTTTCCACCACTTCAATGACCAGTTTCGTCCCCCTG
>SLHK01000197.1 GCA_007136165.1 Syntrophomonadaceae bacterium | reverse complement strand
GTGGCGGTAAAAAGGGCGGCGGTAAAGGGTAAAGACCCCTCCCGGGCCGCCGCCGGCAGCATCAGGAGAAGAGTCCCGGCCAGGATCGTCAGGGCAAACCCCCCCGCCAGGATTTGAGCCGGCGCCAGTTTTCCGTGTATCTTTACAGGCATAAGCGTCTCCAGAAAAAAAGACCTATCTTTGTAGGCCTTTTTATCCTTAGTTTAAGTTTTCCTTGGCCACATCCACCAGCTGGCTGAAAGCTCTTGCATCATTTACTGCCAGGTCGGCCAGCATTTTGCGGTTCACTTCCACTCCGCTTTTTTTCAGGCCATTGATAAAGCGGCTGTATGAAACGCCGTTGAGCCGGGCAGCGGCATTTATCCTGGCGATCCACAGCTTGCGGAAATCCCGCTTGCGGGCTCTTCTATCCCGGTATGCATAGTACAAGGACTTCATGACCTGCTGGTTGGCCACCTTGAACTGTTTACTCTTAGCCCCAAAGTAGCCCCTGGCCAGCTTCAAGACTTTTTTGTGGCGTTTCTTTACCATGGTCCCCCGTTTAATCCTGGGCATAATAATAACCTCCTGTTACAAAAAAATTTTAATAGGGAAGCAACTTTGCAACCCTCTTCATATCGGATTTATCCAAAAGGGTCGCCTGGCGCAGGCGCCGTTTTCTCTTGGGCGACTTTTTCTCCAGGATGTGGCTGGCGAAAGCGCGCTGTCTCTTGACCTTCCCTGACTTCGTCTTTTTGAAGCGTTTGGCAGCGCCCCTGTGGGTTTTCATTTTGGGCATCACAATTCCTCCTTACGATTTGGCTGCTAAAATCATTATCATGTTTCTGCCTTCAAGTTTGGCATGACTTTCCACTGCGGATATGTCGCTAAGCTCAGCTGCCATCTTGTCACAAAGCTTTCTGCCCAGTTCGGGATGGGTGATTTCCCGGCCGCGGAACATGATGGTAACCTTCACCTTGTCGCCGTTGCTCAAAAACTTGCGGGCATTCTTACTCTTAACCTGAAAATCATGTTCTTCAATATTAGGCCTGAGTTTAACTTCCTTAATAGTAACGGTTTTCTGGTTTTTCCGCGCCTCTTTTTCCCTCTTACTCTGCTCATACTTGTACCTGCCGTAGTCCATGATCTTGCAGACCGGCGGCTTAGCCTGGGGCGCCACGTTGACCAGGTCCAAATTGTGGTTCCTGGCGGCCGTCAGGGCTTCATTCAATGACATAATCCCCAGTTGTTCCCCTTTGGGGGCGATGACCCTTACCTCCCGAGCTCTAATCTGCTCGTTCACATACAAATCCTTAATAATTTGCCACCTCCTGTTTTATTCTTGGCCACAACAATCCTTAACAATTCCCTGACACAAAAAAAGCAGGTTTAACCACCTGCTTGTAACGGAATTTTTCCTTTACCTGACCCAGGTAACAATGCTGGTGCACGTCCCAGGGTGAGAAGCGGGCGGCTTCTTCTTAGCGATGAAGTTACATGGAAACTATACCATAAAACCTGCCGGGGGTCAAATCAATTTGTGATTAAGGGGTTAACCGCGGTGGTTAGCGCGGTTAACCCCTACTCCCCCTATTCTTTCGCGTCGATCTCATTAAGGACCCGCTCCAGGACATCCCGGGTGGTAAAACTCCCCAGGTCCCCCTCAGCCCTTTTCCGCAGGGACACGCTGTCCGCCGACATTTCCCGGTCTCCCACAATGAGCATATAGGGAACCTTGTTCACCTGGGCCTCCCGAATCTTGTAACCCATCTTCTCACTGCGGCTGTCCACCTCCACCCGGACTTTCCTCTCTTTAAAGAGGCGGGCCACCTGGTGGGCATATTCGTGGTGCCTGTCGGTGATGGGCAGCACCACAACCTGGACCGGTGACAGCCACAGGGGGAAGGCGCCGGCGTAGTGTTCGATTAAAAGGGCAAAAAACCGCTCGATGGCCCCGTAAACCACCCGGTGTATCATGACGGGCCGGTGCTTCTCACCATCCTCGCCGATGTAGGTCAAATCAAATTTTTCCGGCATCTGGAAGTCCAGCTGGATGGTGCCGCACTGCCAGGTCCGCTGCAGGGAGTCCTCCAGGTGAAAGTCGATTTTGGGGCCGTAAAATGCCCCGTCCCCTTCATTTATGATGTAGGCCATTTCTTTCTTGACCAGGACATTCTCCAGGGCCGCCGTGGCCCTCTCCCACATCTCGTCGCTGCCCATGGCTTTTTCGGGCTTGGTGCTGAGCTCCACGTGATACTTGAAGCCAAAAACCTGGTAAAAGCGGTCCACCAGGTTGATGACGGCCTCCACCTCGTCCTCAATCTGGGCAGGCAGCATGAAGATATGGGCATCGTCCTGGGTAAAGGAGCGTACCCGCATCAGCCCGTGCAGGGTTCCCGACAGTTCGTGCCGGTGAACGGTGCCCATTTCCGCAAGCTTTAAGGGAAAGTCCCGGTAGCTGTGCATGACGGATTTGTAGACCAGCATGCCCCCGGGGCAGTTCATGGGTTTGACGGCGAAGTCTGCCTCATCTATCTTGGTAAAGTACATGTTCTCCCGGAAGTGATCCCAGTGCCCCGACTGCTCCCACAAGGAGCGATTCAGAATCAAGGGGGTCATGATCTCCTGGTAACCCGCCTTCTCATGCTCTTCCCGCCAGAACTTCTCCAGTTCATTGCGAATAATCATGCCCTTGGGGTGAAAGAAAGGAAAACCGGGGCCGGCGTCGTGCAGGGAGAAAAGGCCGAGTTCCTGGCCCAGGCGGCGGTGATCCCGCTTCTTCGCCTCCTCCAGCCGGTTCATGTAGTCCTGGAGCAGGGACTTCTTGGGGAAGGAGGTGCCGTAGATCCTCTGCAGCATGGGCCTTTTTTCGCTTCCCCGCCAGTAGGCCCCCGCCAGGTTTAAAAGGCTTAAGGCCTTGACCCTGCCGGTGGAGGGCAGGTGGGGGCCGGCGCATAAATCGATAAACTCCCCCTGCCGGTAGCAGCTGATGACGGCATCTTCGGGCAGATCCTGGATTAATTCCACCTTGTATAGTTCACTGCGGCCCTTGAAAAAGTCCACCGCCTCCTGCCGGGACATCTCCACCCTCTCCAGGGGCAAATCCTCCTGGACAATCTTTTCCATCTCCGCCTCTATTTTTGCCAAATCCTCCGGGGTAAAGGTTACCTCGGGGTCAAAGTCGTAATAATAGCCGTCCTTGATGGGCGGTCCGATGCCCAGTTTTGTCCCCTTATAAAGCCTTTGGACTGCCTGGGCCAAAATATGGCTGGAGGTATGCCGGAAGGCTTCCATCCCCTTGGGGTCATCAAAGGTTAGGATTTCTACGTGGGCATCTTCCGTCAGGGGAAAGTTTAAATCCTTGAGGGTCCCGTCCACCAGCATGGCGGCGGCAATTTTATGTAAACCTCCGCCCAGCTCATTTTTGACAAAATCCAACCCGCTGGTCCCCCGGGGAACCCTTTTCTCTCGCCCGTCCTTTAGTTTGATGACTACATCGTCCATAAGTAAGCCCTCCTTTGCTTCATCCGGGACAAGGTGCCTGTCCCCCTGTCCTGAAAACTGCTTAATTTATCATAATCCTAAGGATTTCTCATGTCAAGGCATACTCCATAAATAAACAACCAGGGCCTGGGCAGCCCCTATCAGGAGGCCGATGATGGCGCCCAGGTATTCGATCTGTTTCAGTTCCTGCTTCGCAACGGAAAAGACCAGCTCCTCCAGCCCGTCCAGGGTCATGCCGCCTACCTTCTCTTCCACCAGGCTGCGAATGTCGACCTCCTCTTCCGCTTTCCGGGCCAACCGGTCCATGGTTTCCGGGAGCTTGTCCTGAAATGCCTCCACGATGGCCCCGGTAAAATAACCCTGCAGGGCTTCGCTAAGCCTCCGGGGCATGAGCCTGGGCAGCTTTCCTTTAAGCCATTCCCGGGTGAAGCCATCAACGCTGGCGAGAATCTCCTTCTCCAGGGAGCTGTTATCAATTTTTTGCAGTAAGTCTCTCCAGTTTACCAGTTCCTTCTCCACCAGGTAACCCACCGAGGCCGCCAGCTCCTGCTTCCTTTTGGGGATCAGGCCCTGGAATGACCAGGATGTCAGGGGAATCCGGAAGGGATTTACCGGTCTGAAGAGAGACCTGATGGCCAGCATGTTTGTCCCCCAGCCGATTAAGGCGCCCATCAGGGGCAGGACGAGAAAAAGGGATAGTGCCATGATTGATGCCTCCAGGACTTTATTTTACTACATATAGCAATAAAAAAAAAGAAGCCCCTCGGGGCTTCCTCGGCTATTACCGGGTAGTGGGCCAGGCTTAGGGGTCCCTGTGGCAGTTCACCTTGGCCAGGGAAGAACACTGGGGACAGCTCTTGCACAGGCTCATCCTGGTACCAAAGATTTTTTCCAGAGTGGCACTGAGTTTGGGGTGCTGGGCATCCACCTGCCGGTGCAGGACCACCTTTCCCGGGGCCGCCGTCACCAGGGCGCTCACTAACATATCCTCGCTGTCCACGGAATCCTTCAGGTAGGCGGCATTGATTTCCTCCAGGTCCTGTTCCACCAGTTGCTGTTTGCTGTCGCGAATCTGAAAACAGCCGCTTTTATCCAGGAAAACATGGGCTTCCCTGACCTTCGGTTCCTGGATTTCCACAAAATACTTCAATAGCTTGATAAACTCCTGGTATTCCTTCTCGATAAGAAAATCGTCTACGGCGCCTTCCACGGTTTTTCGCAACTCCGCCAGGTAGCCCTGGAGCCGGAACCTTACAAGCCCCTGGATATTCAGATGCCGGCAGGTCACCAGATACCCCCTGAGCTTCTCCCTTACCTGCTGGCGCACTTTTTTGCTGGCGGCGCTGTCCCGCAGGCTGCTGTAATAAAGGACTTTATCCCTCTCCTGCCGGGAAAAATAGTAGTAATGCCTGCGAATCATCTCCTGGATCAAGGGCCCTTTCATCTCAGTCAAAATATAGTTTTCCAGGATCTCCATGAGCAGAACCCTAAGGGTCAGTTCCTGGCTGTCCGTCAAGTCCTTATCATTTTGCGTTACCTTTAACAGCTGCCACTCCCCCTGAGATTCCTGGGTTATGCTTATATATAAAGATAATTTGTCCTGCAGAATCTTGTTAAGGTCAGGATGCCCTCTCCTGGCAACAATGGTCAGATTTGCCACTACCCTCATCTCCCTTCCACTGCCATCCGTTACTAGTAGTATATGAGGGAGCTTTCTTTTGTATACTAGAGGGACATCCCGGTCTTATACAGGAAAAAAGAACTTATAAAAAAAACACCTTTTCAGGTGTTAATTTGCAATGGTGGGTCGTACAGGATTTGAACCTGTGGCCCCCTCCGCGTCAAGGAGGTGCTCTCCCCCTGAGCTAACGACCCGCATATGGTGCCGGGAACCGGAATCGAACCGGTACGGGATTTGTGTTCCCGAGGGATTTTAAGTCCCTTGCGTCTGCCTATTCCGCCATCCCGGCAGAAATAATGGAGGCGGCACCCGGAATTGAACCGGGGATAAAGGATTTGCAGTCCTCTGCCTTACCGCTTGGCTATGCCGCCCCATAAGATATTAAAATGGAGCGGAAGACGGGATTTGAACCCGCGACCCTCGCCTTGGCAAGGCGATGCTCTACCACTGAGCCACTTCCGCACCAAAAAGTATCGGGATGGTGGCGAGACCCAGAATTGAACTGGGGACACGAGGATTTTCAGTCCTCTGCTCTACCGACTGAGCTATCTCGCCAAAATGGCGGAGCTGACGGGAATCGAACCCGCGGTCTCCGGCGTGACAGGCCGGCATGTTAACCGCTACACTACAGCTCCGCGTTACTCCGGGGTATCTCCCCGGCGAATTATAGTATACAAGAATCCCCTTCAAAAGTCAACCACGGAATCGTCCTTG
>SLHK01000180.1 GCA_007136165.1 Syntrophomonadaceae bacterium | reverse complement strand
TTTTTCCCGGCCATATCTTCGATAAAGGCAGGTATTTCAAAAGCTTTCACTTCCCAGTCTTCCGTGACGGATTCCCCCACATTCCGGGCCACGTGCAGGAAAACATCCAGCCCCACCATATCCAGGGTGCGGAAGGTAGCGCTCCTGGGACGCCCCATGGCCGGCCCGGTGAGGGCGTCCACATCTGAAATCGTCAGCCCTTCTTTTTCCATGTGCTCCACCGTTCGCAGAAGGCCGTAAACGCCGATGCGGTTGGCAATGAAGTTGGGGGTATCCTTGGCCAGGACCACCCCTTTCCCCAGGACCCCGTCGGCAAATCTTTTAAAGAATTCCACAATCTCCGGATCCGTTTCCTCCCCGGGTATAACTTCAAGAAGCTTCATGTACCGGGGCGGGTTAAAAAAATGGGTGCCCAGGAAGTGCTTCTTGAACTCAGGGGAGCGCCCTTCCACCATACCGTTGACGGACAGGCCCGAGGTGTTGGTGCTGACTATGGTCCCCGGCTGCCGGAAACCCTCCAGTTTCTCCAGAAGTTGTTTCTTGATGTCCATGCGCTCCACTACCACCTCTATGACCCAATCCACTTCGGAAACCACCTTCAGGTCGTCTTCCAGGTTGCCCGGGGTCAGCAGGGCTGCGTCTTTTTTATCATAAAGGGGTGAGGGGCGCATTTTTGCCAGATTTTCAACGGCCCCTGCCGCCAGTTTGTTGCGAAAACTTTTGTCCTCCCGGGTAATCCCTGCCTTTTTCTCCCCCTCCGAGGGCTCGGGAAGCACGATATCCAGCAGATAACAGGGTATCCCCACATTGGCCAGGTGAGCGGCAATGGAGGCCCCCATGGTCCCGGCCCCCAGGACGGCGGCCTTGCGAATCTCTCTTACCATAATTATCCCTCCTTTTTAGTGATAAAACTTTCCTATGTTAAATATTCATAAAGACAACTTCGCCGTCATTCTTTTTTTTCCTGCTCTTCGATAGAAATTAGCCAAATTTTTTGTAAAATTTTTATTTTCCTCACCTTGCATATAGAAGGGCGCCCCTTGGGACGCCGCTGAAAGCCTGATTGTCCGAGGGTACCGTAAGGAATGGTGTTAGCTGTCCCTGCCCTCTGTCAGGATGCTGACCTGGGGGAGCTGCCGGTATCTCTCATTAAAATCCAGGCCGTACCCCACCACAAACTTGTCGGGTATCCTGAAACCGCAGTAATCGGGCTCTATTTCCACCTCCCGCCGGTCGGGCTTGTCCAGCAGGGTGACGATCTTCACAGAGGCGGGTCCCCGGGACCGGATATTTTCCGCCAGGTATTTCAAGGTAAGGCCCGTATCGATGATATCTTCCACGATGAGAATATGACGCCCGTCAATGCTGGTTTCCAGGTCCTTCAAAATCCTTACCACCCCGGAAGACCTGGTGGCGGCGCCGTAGCTGGAAACGGCTATGAAATCAATTTCCACGGGAACCGTCAGGCGGCGCATAAAGTCAGCCAAAAAGACCACCGCTCCTTTGAGGACGCAAAGAAGCAGGGGGTTCTTGCCGGCGTAATCCCTGTCCACCTGCCCTGCCAGTTCTGCCACCTTGTCCTGGATATCAGCGGCGCTTATGAGGGTTTTCGTATCATTAACTTCCATTAAACATCCTCCATTTCTTTTCCTGAAATCCTCCGGCTTTCTTCCTTTTCCACCTGCAGATACAATATCTTCCTGGTTTCGGCGGTTATTTTAAACCGGTCATTGATGGCCCCTCCCACCACCCAGAGGATGTCTTTCCCTGACGTCACCAGGGGCAGAAAATCCCTTTCCTGCCGGGGCATCTTCCTGTCAATCAAATAGTCCTTGAGCTTTTTTGTTCCCTTAAGACCCAGGGGTTGAAATCTGTCCCCGGGTCGTCGGCAGCGAACCGTCAGTTCTTTCGGGGAAGAGAGGCTTTCATAATCCAGAAGGGCTTCCTTCTCCTCCCGGGGAGGCCAGGGCATGTCCTCCCTGGAGAGGAGCCGGGCCGCAATTTTCTTCCCCTTTCCCGGAAGGGCTGCCCGGCCGGGTACGGCCAGGGTCAAGGGCTGCCATTCCCCTTTGCCTTCCTTCCTTGTGCTGCCCGCCGACAGGTGCAGCTTCCTGTAGGAGATGTGGGCCCTGACCCTCCCGGGAAGGTCCAGGGAGGTTCCCGTCCTCCCTTCCGACGCCAGGTCCTGCAGGTCCCGGATATGCCGGTAAGTCAGGTTTCTCATCCCGGGCAGAAGGTTTTCCAGGGCATACCGCAGCAGCCGGCCCTGCAGGGCCGCAGGTTCCCCCATTAATTTTTCCCGGTCCAGGACCACCTCTCCCCGCCCCTGGACTAACAGGACCCTTTCCCAGGCGGCCCGGGTTTGCTCTACCAGGTACCTTTCCACATCCCCCATGAGGGCACTGAGGGACAGGAGGGAATCCCGGAGGGCGGGGTTGTATTCCTCCTCCAGGAGGGGCAGAAGCTGAAGCCGCACCTTGTTCCGCAAATACACCGCCTTTAGATTGCTTTTGTCCAGGCGGTGGGGAATCCCTTCCGACTCAAGAAAGCCCGTGATTTCATTCCGGGAAAGGTTGAGGAGGGGCCGGATTATGTAAAACCGCCCTGTGCGGGTCCACCGCCGCCGGACCTCCATGCCCCGCAGGCCTTCCAGGCCCGTCCCCCGCAAAATATTGATGAGGACCGTCTCCACCTGGTCATCCCGGTGGTGAGCCACCGCCAGCCTGTCGGCCCCAACTTTTTTTGCCACCTGCAGGAAAAGGGCGTAGCGGATACGGTGGGCCGCATCCTGGGAGGATAGGCCCCGCCTCTCCCGGTAAGCCGGCACGTTATAGGATAAAATAGTTGCGGGAATGCCCCGCCGCTCCGACTCCTGCCGGACAAACTCCCCATCCTCCGCTGCTTCGGCACCGCGAAACTGGTGATTCAGGTGTACCACGTGAAGGCTTACCCCCAGGTCCGGCGCCAGGCGGTGAAAAAGCTCCAGGAGAGCCATGGAATCAGGCCCCCCCGATACGGCCAGCAGGACCTTATGCCCCTCTCTTACCAGGCGGTGGGCTTCTATATAGTCTTTTACCTTTCTCAGCACAGCTGTCACCCCTCTTTAAAGAAAGGGAATAGTACTAGTATTTTCCTCCTGAAAGCATCAGATTCCTGCCCTTGATAAGAAATTCCTGCCTGTAATAAAAAAAGACCTCTCAGGGAGGTCCAGGAAAGAAGAAGCATAAGTCAAACAAACGTCCCCTTGACTTGCAGGCTACGCTCCCCGGAGGCGAAGGACCTTGCACACGATAATACTCATATCATCAAAGGCCTGGCCCCGGTTCCGCTCCAGGGCTCCCTGAAGGATATGATCCGCCACCAGTTGGGGATGGGCATGCCTGATATCCAGGAGTTTTTGTTTGACCCAGCTGGAGGTATTTCCGCTGACATTTACCCCTGCCTCGCTGACCCCATCCGTCACCATGACCAGAAGGTCGCCATCCTGGAGCCTTTCCTTCTTGCTCTCCATTTCAACATGGGAAAGAATGCCCAGGGGCAGGGTGGATGCCGCCAGTTCTTTGACCTGTTCACCCCGCTTGATGAAGGAGGGGGCGGCGCCGATCTTGCAGATTTCCGCCTTTCCTTCCTGCAGGTCAATAAGGGCCAGGTCAACGGTGGCAAAAGTCTCCTCGGAGGAGCGCAGCTGCATAACAGTGTTGACGGTGCGAATGACCAGGTCCCGGGAAAAACCCGCTTCCAGCAGGTCTTCCAGCAGGTTGACCGTCCCTTTGCTCTCATCTTTTGCCCTGGGGCCGCTGCCCATGCCGTCGCTCAAAATAATTACCTGCTTCCCTTCCTTCAAGGTGAGCAGTGAGTAGTAGTCCCCGGAAGTCTCCTGCCCTTCCTTGGGCAGTTGGGACACCCCCATTTCTACCGTAAAGGCGTGGTAATGCCGGGGTTTTTCCTTCTTGTCACCGGCATCCAATTTTAACTTAACCTCATTGGATAAGTCATTAATGATGGCGGATAGGCCCTCCAACTGCCCTGCCACCATAACCCTGCCTTCCTGCAGCCGCCGGCGGCCCGCCGCTTCCAGGCGGTACTGGTCCAGCATACCGTTCAAGGTCTTTAGAAGGCGGGACAGGTAGCGGCATTTTTTGCGCAGGGAAAAAGGCAGGTCCCGGATGGTAACCCTGGCGGCGGTGGATTCCTCCATGGCCTCTTTGAGGCCGCCCAGGGTCAGGGCAAACCCATCCTGCCAGCAGGCCTCATAGCTGCCGCATTCCCGGCAGGCCCTCCGCCCCAATTCTGTAAAGAAACGGGTTTCACCCCCCGGCTCCCGCCCGCTGTCGGCAATATCTTTAAAAGACCTGGCTATTCTTTGAAAAACCCGGGCCAACTCCTTTAACCGGCGGGAGGTCATGTGGCGTACCTCTTCATCGGCAGCACTGCTGCCCGTCAGCAGGGAAAAGGCCGGAGAAAAACTCTTCATGGTGTAAAAGAAGGTTTGGGGCAGGAGGAGAAAAACAAGAGAACCCATCCCGGCCTTGGGCAGGTGCAGGAATACCTCCCCCACGCCTCCCAGGTAGAAGGAGCAGAGCAAAATTCCCATAAGAAACCCCAAAACAACACCGGCCTTTCCCATCTCCCTGAAAATTCCCGCCAGCAGGCCGGCAAAGGCCAACAGAGCTATATAGGTGTAATCGTAGGTACCAATTCCCAGAAATATTCCCAGGACCAGGCCGGTAGAAGCCCCCAGGGCGCCGCCGTGAAGGAAAGCCAGCACCATGACGGCCGCCTTTACCAGCGCCTCCTGGGTCAGGGTAACCCAGGCCGGCCCTTCGGCCAGGCCCAAGAGCAAAAAGGCGGTAAAAAACAGGGCCCCTATCAGCTCTTCCTGCCGCAAGGGCTCTTCCCGTTCCGGAGAAAGGGCCGGGGATGAACCGTAAGCTAAAAAGGCGGCCACGGGGACCACCAGGGTGATTTCCAGAAGCAGGATAAAACTATCGTAAGGGACAAAAGAACCGGCGGCCATAAAGGGAAGGCGCCCCGCCGCCACTCCCAGGGCTGCCAGCAGGGGCAAGGGAAGGGTTATCTTTTTTTTGCGGGTCTCAAAAAACTTTTCCAGAAAAACAATGCACACCATTCCCACCAGCAGGGATGAGGCGCCCGGAATAGAACGAACGCTGTACGCCCCCCCCAGGAGAAAGAGGGAGGCTTTGGGACAGTAGTCCCGCTTTTCCCGGTACAGAAGGGCCCACATGGCCAGGCCGAAGGGGGCCAGCTCTGCAAAAAGGAGGGCTCGTCCCATAAGAAAGGAAGCCGCCAGGAAAAAATTTTCTCGCGTAAGGGCCTTCTCCCCCAGGGTCCCCTTCAGGTGCAGAAGGAAATTTCTTGTGCCTTTGACTTTTCCCAGAGCCCTGGATGGGACGCTGCGCCGGTAGGTGTTCAAGTCGCTGTAGTTTTCCATAATTTCCCCCACCTAACATTTTTCGGTTTTATCATTATAAAGCATGACGGGGGAAAAACCTGTCACAACCTGCTGCAGCCTTAATAAATAAATCGACATAACCCGGTCAACCTTGTAACAACTCAACGTATAATTGCCTGTATCTCCAGGTTGAGCAGGCGAATCACCGGGAAATGTCGAAAAGTTTTTTATTCCGCCAGGATATAGACGGCCCGGGCCCCTTCCCTATCCAGGGCAATCTGGGAGTATCCCACCCGGACCACATGGAGGGGTTGGTGATGCAGCACAGTTATTTTTTCCCCGGGAAGGAGGCCCAGGGTCAAAAATTTCTGTAAATCTGCCTTCCGGGAGGGTTTGAGCCCCACTATGCGCCCTCCCTGCCCCTTTTTCAAAGCGGAAAGGGGAACGGCAGCCTGCTTTTTTATCCCCATAACGCCACCTCTTGCAAACCCG
>SLHK01000116.1 GCA_007136165.1 Syntrophomonadaceae bacterium | reverse complement strand
TCGGCCAACTCCGCCAGGCCTTCCTGGTCAATGCTCTGTCGGGGCTGCCGGGGGTTTAAGGATATGCTTTTGAGGGGCAGTTCCAGCAGTTCGCCCCGGGTTTCCTCTCCTTGAGGAGGGGCGGGGAGGAGGGCGGACAGTCCCTTTCCCAGTCTTTTCTTGCTCATCGCTCCATCACTTCCTTGGCCAGCTTCAAATATACTTCCGCTCCCTTGGACCGGGGGTCATAATCTAAAATTGACTGGCCGTAACTGGGGGCCTCGCTTAAACGGACATTTCGCGGAATTATGGTTTCATAAACCAATTCCCCAAAATACTTTTTAACTTCCTCCACCACCTGCTGAGATAGGTTGGTGCGGCTGTCATACATGGTCATGGCCACTCCCTCCAGGCGCAGGTGGGGGTTTAAGTGTTTTTTAACCAGTTCCACCGTATTGACCAACTGCCCTAAACCTTCCAGGGCATAGTACTCGCACTGGATGGGGACCAGAACACCGCTGGCGGCCGTCAGGGCATTTACAGTTAAGAGGCCCAGGGAGGGCGGACAGTCCACAATAATGTAGTCATATACTTCCGGCAGGTCTTCCAGGACTTTTTTCAGCCTCAGTTCTCTGGACATGGTAGGGACCAGTTCGATTTCTGCTCCAGCCAGCTGAATAGAGGCGGGAGCCACTGACAGGTTCTTTACGGAGCTTTCTTTGATGATTTCCAAAAGGGGCAGTTCATTAATTATTGCATCATACACACATTGTTTTATTTGCCCCCGCTCTATGCCGATACCGCTGGTGGCATTCCCCTGGGGGTCGATGTCCAGCATCAGGACTTTTTTCTGCAGTTTGGCCAGGCAGGCGCTGAGGTTCACTGCCGTTGTTGTTTTGCCCACGCCGCCTTTTTGATTGGCAACAGCAATTATTTTCATAGATTTGCTCCTCTCCCGGACTTTCATGCCCTCATCAATGCCCTGCTTGGAAAGCCGTCTCCCGGATCATCAGGCTTCAGGCTTGTCCTCTTCTAATAGATAGTGTTGATTGTTTTCCAGCTTTTGTGACTTTTTGATCCATTGGGCTTCAAACTCTTCAAAGACCCTGAGGACTGCTTTTAAGGAGCAAATCAAGCTGTCCCTTTCTTCCCTGGTCATTCTGTCAGCCATATTTTTAAACCGCAGGGACCGCCGTTCAAAAACCAGGGAGGCCAGCTGGCGCCCATAAGAAGTGAGAGAGACCCGGACAACTCTCCGATCCTTTACGTCTCCCTTGCGCCTGACCAGGTTCATCTTGACCAGACGGTCCACCAGGCGGGTGGCAGCGCTTTCCGTCATATAGATTTCCCCGCTTAACTCCCCCATGGTAAGGTTCTCTTTGAGCAGCAAAACCAGCAGGGCATTTACCTGTCCCGGGGTAACCCCCAGACCCGTCAGTTCTCTTATTTCTTCCACCGACAGGTAGTGCATGAGTTTGGGAAATATTCCCTGTATATCATTTACAAAAGGCTGGTGTTTTTTGGCCGGGGGCTTTTCAGGGGCCATGGTATCCCTCCTTGTGAGGTCATTAGCTGTTTTTTTAATAGTATTTTATCACAGGATGTTTGTCAATTGATAACAAGAAAATCTTTCTGAATAGTTTTTCCCGCGATAAGCAGGGCAGGGGTTCCTCTTTTTGTGGAGAATACTTCAGTTAAGAATACATAGGGCAGCGAAATATAAACCGTCATCCTGGTTTAAGCACCGCTGCGCCAAAGGAGAGGAATGCCGATGAACTTTAAAAACTTGAATCTGGTCTTTGACGGGTATCTGGCAATTATTACCATGGACAGGCCTCCTGTTAATGCTCTGAATGAAGAGACCCTGACGGAGCTTGGCCGGGCCCTGGACGCTATTAAGGCCAACGAAGAAGCGCGGGCCGTCATACTGAAAAGCGCCTCCCCCAGGGCTTTTATCGCCGGCGCAGATATTTTCAGTTTTATCCGGATACCTGAAGGGGAAGTTGAAAGCCTTATCCGCAAGGGGCAGGGCCTGTTCGATGCCATAGAAGCTTTTCCCCTTCCCATCATTGCCACCGTTAACGGCCCCTGTTTGGGAGGCGGCTGCGAACTGGCTTTGGCCTGCCACCTGCGAATTGCCTCGGAGAAAGCCCGCTTTGGACAACCTGAAATCAACCTGGGGATTATCCCCGGCTGGGGAGGTACTCAGCGCCTGCCCAGGCTCATCGGCAGGACCAGGGCCCTGGAACTTCTGCTGACAGGAGACAGTATAGACAGCGGAGAAGCATATAACCTGGGCCTGGTAAACCGGATTGTGGCCGCTGAGGACTTGGACCGGGAGGCCCGAAATATTGCCGCCCGACTGGCCCAACAAGCCCCTCGGGCCATAAAAGCAATTATCCGGACGGTGGCCAAAGGCGGGACCCTTCCCTTAAGGGAAGGGCAGGCCCTGGAAGCAGAAGCCTTTGTAGAAGTGTTTGCCACAGAAGATGCCAGGGAAGGCATACGGGCCTTCCTGGAAAAAAAGAAGCCGGTTTTTAAAAACCGGTAACCTTTTTATAAAGGAACTCCGGTCTTTTGACGGGAGTTCCCTTATTTTTTCTTCTCCCGGCCTGCAGGCGGGGACATGTTTGGTTTGGGCAGGCAGATCCGGACCTCGTAATAATCCCCGCAATCTTCTTCTGTAACACGGGGCTTCAAGCCGGCATTCTCAATAAATTGAACTGCCTGGCGCAGGGTATTCAAAAAGATGCGCAAATCCCTGATGACAACCTTGGGGGATCGGGGTTTCCCCTTTCCCTCCTTGGCCAAAAGAGCTTCCACCAGATTTTCTGTCTGCTTAACATTTAAATCTCCCCCTGCTATCTTTTCAACAGCCTGCAGCTGCTGCTCCTCCAGGGGAAGCTTCAAGAGGGCCCGGGCATGCCGTTCCGAAAGGGCTGAGTTCTTTACGATGCCTTTAACATTATCCGAAAGCTTAAGGATTCTCAATTTGTTCGCGATGGTAGACTGGCTCTTCCCCAGCCGCTGGGCCAGCACCTCCTGGGTCAAGCCGAACTCTCTAATCAATTTTTCCAGTCCTTCTGCCTCTTCCAAAAAGTTGAGATTCTCTCTCTGCAGGTTTTCAATGAGGGCAATGGCCGCCATACCGCTGTCGCTGTATTCCCTGACCAAAGCCGGCACCCTGCTCCAGCCCAGTTTTTTGCAAGCCAGGTGCCTTCTCTCTCCTGCTACCAGTTGATATTTTCTTTTGTGCTCCCGGACAATGATGGGCTGCAGCAGCCCGTAGGTCTTGATAGATTGGGCCAGCTCGTCAATCTTTTCGGGGTCGAAGTTTTTGCGGGGCTGGTAAGGATTTGGTTCGATCAACTCCATAAGGATCATATGTATTTCATCATCAGACCCTTCCCCGGTGGAAGGTGTCCCCAACAGTTTACCAAAGGCCTCTTTCACAGGTTTCCCCCCCTCGTGGACTCACATGGTTGTCCGTCCACAAAATATTTCGACATTTGGTGCAATTTTCCTGCCTGGTTTGGACTGTTTTTTTAATTTATTGAGAAGCCCCCTTCTCATCTCCCCGGCTTCCCAAAGGGCGTTTAGCCGGCAGCCCGGGCCTGCGGGGGTATTGTTGAGGGGTTTTATCCGCTTTTTCAAAGATAAGCAGACGACGCCCGGCTCCGGACTGGGGCAGCACCAGAGAACATTCCCGCAGCAGCCGCCCCCCCAGGAGGGTTAGGGCAAGTTCACTCTCTTTCATTTCCCGGGAAATTTTAGGGCCTTTATAGGCGCAAAAAAGACCCCCGGGACAGCAAAAAGGCAGGCACAGTTCCAGGAGAACTGCCATGGGAGCCAGCCCCCGGGCGGTAACCCAGGGGTAGGCCTCGCGAAAACCTTCCTTTTGGCCATATTCCTCGGCCCGGCCGTGGAAAAGGCTCACCTCCCTAAGTCCCAGTTTTTGGATGAGCCCCTCCACAAAAAAAAGCCTCTTTTCCGACGCATCCAGGATGTGAAGGCGTAAATCAGGGCGGTAAATCTTAAGGGGAAGTCCTGGGAACCCGGCGCCGCTGCCCACATCCAAAATCTTTACCCCAGGCTTTTGGGGCAGAAATGACGCCCCCGACAGGGAGTCCAAAAAGTGCAGGGGAATTATGTCCTCTCCCCGTATGGCCGTCAAATTTGCCCGCCGCCCTCCTTCCGCCAGCAGTCCGCGGTACTTTAGTAAAAGGCCTGCCTGTTCCCGGCTCAACTCCAGTCCCAACTCCCGGGCCCCCGCTACCAGTTTATCATAACTCATGAATTTTCCACCTTTCGAGCCCGGGACACCTGCTCCATGTATAAAAGGAGAAGGGACAGGTCCGCCGGCGTAACTCCCGAGATGCGGCCGGCCTGGCCCAGAGATCGGGGTTTAAGCTTTTTCAATTTCTCCCTGGCTTCCTTTCTGAGGCCGGGGACAGATTCGTAGTCTACGTCCTGCGATATCAAACGCTTCTCCATCCGCAGGAATTTTTCCACCTGGGCCTGCTGTTTCTCAATATATCCTGCATACTTTATCTGGATCTCCACCTGCTTCTCCACTTCCCTGTCCAGATCAGGAAATTCCAGGGGCAGTTCCTTCAGTTTTTCGTAGTCCATCTCCGGCCGCTTCAGCAGCCGTTCCAGGGTTACGGGGCCTGACAATTCTCCTGTTCCCAGGCGGGACATAACCTCCTGGATTTCCCGGGTGGGATTCAGTTTTGCCTTTTTCAGCCGCTCCACCTCTGCTTCTATTTTGTCTTTTTTCTCCTTGAACAGCCGGTACCGGCCTTCTTTGACCAGGCCCAACCGGTAGCCCGTGGGAGTCAAGCGCAAATCTGCATTGTCCTGGCGCAGGAGCAGGCGGTACTCAGCCCTGGAAGTCAGCATCCGATAAGGTTCCGGCGTCCCTTTGGTTACCAGGTCGTCCACCAGTACTCCCAAATATGCCTGGGAACGTTCCAGAACCAGCATCTCCTGTCCTGCAGACTTTTGGGCAGCGTTTATCCCTGCCAAAATTCCCTGGGCCGCCGCCTCTTCGTAGCCGGATGTGCCGTTTACCTGCCCGGCGGCAAATAGGCCTTGTATGGCTTTTGCTTCCAGGGTCCTTTCCAGTTGGGTGGGCTCTATACAGTCATATTCGATGGCATATCCGGGCCTGATGATGCGGACCTTTTCCATGCCCTCCACTGTCCTTAGCATGGCCAACTGAACGTCTTCCGGCAAACTGGTGGACATACCCTGGACGTAATACTCCAGGGTATGCCTGCCTTCCGGTTCCAGAAACACCTGGTGCCCGGGCTTATCTGCAAAGCGCACCACTTTGTCCTCGATGGAAGGGCAGTACCGGGGGCCCGTGCCCTCGATCTGCCCGGTAAAAAGGGGGGAGCGGTGTAAATTTTCCCGGATCACCCGGTGAGTCCCCGGGTTTGTATGGGTCAACCAGCAGGAGAGCTGTTCCCTAAAATCTTTTCCGGGCTTGCTGCTGAAAGAAAAGCACTGGGGTTCCTCATCGCCGGGCTGCTCCACCATCCGTTGAAAGTCCAGGGTTCGGCCGTCCACCCGGGCAGGGGTTCCTGTTTTAAAGCGCATGAGGTTAAGCCCCAATTCTTTGAGGTTTTGCGAGAGGCCCCGGGGGGCCACCTGCCCCCCGGGAGCCCCGTCATAGTGCTTTTCGCCCAGGATAATTTTGCCCCGGAGATAGGTGCCGGTGGTTAAAACCACCGCCGGGGCGTGATAAACAGTTCCGGTAGTCAAAAGAACCCCTGAAATTTGGCCCTTTTCCGTCAGCAGGGCCTCTACCATGCCCTGCCGCAGGTCTAAATTCTCCGTCTCTTCCAGGACCCGTCGCATCCGCTCTTCGTAGCGCCTCTTGTCAGCCTGGGCCCGCAGGGCGTGAACCGCCGGCCCTTTGGCAGTATTAAGCATCCTGACCTGCAGGCAGGTGGCATCAATATTGCGGCCCATCT
>SLHK01000158.1 GCA_007136165.1 Syntrophomonadaceae bacterium | reverse complement strand
TGTTCCTGTGCTCCGCCTTTACCGGGACCACGTAGCGGTCGCCCCGGTTGGTGATGATGGGGTCCTGGAGGTATTTGCGGGTGGCGGGGCTGCGGATGATGGCCTCCAGGGCTTCCCTTAAGCTGCTCTCGGTCCGGGCAATCCGCCGGCGAATCCCCGAAAGCTCCCGGGAGGCGCTGTCCAGGACCCGGCCGTCTTCATCCACACAGTTGATTATCTCCCGGTACAGGGGGTGGTGGGCAGTCAGGCTGTGCCCCATCTCCTTAAGGAGGGGGAAATCCCCCTCCACCTCCTCCAGGTGGCTTTTCAGGAGGTGGACAGCCTTAAGAAAGCGGCCCATCTCCCAGGCTTCCAGGGGTGCCAGGACGCCGCCCTTTTCTGTGTAGGTCAGGGCCTCCAGGGGGTCTTCCACCCTGTGCAGGGGCGGTGCTTCCGCCTGCTGGAGCCTGAGGGCTTCACTGGTCTCCGCCTGCAGGGAGCTGATTTTCGCCAGGTCTTTCTCCGGCTTAAGGCCCGCGGCCCGCTCCTTACCCCCGGGGGTTAGGGTGAGGCCCGCCAGGGTTTCCCGGATTTTATCAAATTCCAGTATGTGTATGGCTTTTATGGGGTTCACCTCGCCCTCTTAAAAGGTTTTAGGGGCGTGAGACAAAGGGGGAACCGGTTACATAGTAGCGCAAAAGTTTTTCCTTCCCCAAATTTAGGCCGATTCGGGTGGTTACCGTAACCCGGGGAGGCTCTTCTCCCTCTGCCATGAAGAGGGGCCTTTCCTGAAGGCTTTGTCCGTTCAGGGTTAAGTCTATTTGGAAAGCCTGGCAAAGCTTGCCGGGGCCGCTTAACAGTTTGAGGGGGTCCTGGCGGCCCCTGTTTTGAGCCATGAGGGAAACCCCCTCCAGGGGGGCCGCCGCCCGGATGAGCACCGCCTCCCCCCGGCCTTCCTGCCCCGTAACCACATTGAAGCAGTAATACATGCCGTATATGAAATAGACGTAAGCCACACCGCCCTGGGCAAACATGAAGGCATTTCTTTTGGTCTTCCCCCGGGCGGCGTGACAGCCGGGGTCATCCCGGCTCAGGTAGGCTTCCGCCTCCACGATGGTTCCGGAAAGCCGGCCGGACTTTGTCTCATGGACCAGGGTCTTGCCCAGGATTTGCTCTGCTACCTGGGCAGCATCCTGGAGATAAAATTCCTGGGGCAAAGGCTCTGGTTTTACCCCCTCAGGCCGCAATAAGGACCACCGTCTTTCCGCTTTTGTGTGGGCAGCGGGGCCGGAGAGAGAAGCGAGCTCCCCTCCCGGACCGGCCGTCAATGCCTGCCGCCTTTATTAAGCACCGACTTCAGCCTGTCGATATCATATGTATTGATCACGTCTTCGGCTTCCAGCCAGCCCCGCCGGGCGGCGGCCACGCCAAACTCCATATCGTTAAGCCCCACTGCGCTGTGGGTGTCGGTGTTGACGGCAAACTTAACCCCCAGTTCCCGTCCCTTCTGCACGTAGACATCCTTTAAATCCAGGCGGTCGGGGGAGGCGTTGATCTCCAAAACCTTCCCCGTCTCGGCAGCTTTGTGTAAAACGGCATCCACATCCACAGGGTAGGGGGCACGGCGGCCGATGAGCCTGCCCGTGGGGTGGCCGATAATATCCACATGGGGGTTCTCCATGGCCGCCATCATTCGCCGGGTCAGCTGCTCCCCCGGCTGTTTAAACCCGGTATGGATGGAGGCAACTACCAGGTCCAGGCCTTCCATGACGCTGTCGGGCAGATCTAATGTCCCGTCCTTTTTGATATCCACTTCCATCCCTGTTAATATTGTAAACCCGGAAAAGTCTTCTTTCAAGCGGTTTATCTCCCGGACCTGCTGCTCCAGCTCCCCGGGGGTCAGGCCTCCGGCAATTTTTAGAGACTGGGAATGATCCGTAACGGCCATGTAGGAATAGCCCTTTTCCCTGGCCTTTAGAGCCATATTCCGGATGCTTTCTGTCCCGTCGCTCCAGCTGCTGTGGGTGTGCAGGTCCCCCCGGATATCCGCCAAAGACACCAGGGAAGGCAGTTCTCCCTTTAAAGCCGCCTCCACTTCGCCCCGGCCTTCCCGGAGCTCGGGGGGAATCCAGGGGCATCCCAGGCGCCGGTAAAACTCCCCTTCTCCCTCTTGAAAGATTTCCCGGGAAATCTCAAGGCCCCCGGATGCTGCCAGGGCCGCCAGCTCATCCAGGTGGTCTTTTGACCCCGTAACCCAGAGCAGGCTGCTCCAGAAGTCTTCCGGTTTGACCAGGTAAAAGGACAGAGGGAGCTGCCACAGGCTCAGGGCTTCAATAACCTGACCCTTTGCCCGAACCTCCCGGATAAAAGGCTGTTTTTCCAGGTAAGGGGCAACTTTCTCCCTTTCCCGGCTGGAAATCACAAAATCCAGGGAGCTCACCGCCTCGGCCCGGCGCCGGAACCCTCCGCCCGCCGCCGCCTGCTCCACAAAATCCAGGCTGTTCAGGTTTAACTCGATTTCCCTGGCCAGGGGGGCGATAAAGCCCAGGTTGAAAACCTTGGGGCTGTCCTGCATAAGCCGCAGCCCCTCTTTGAGGCGCTGCTCTGTTTTGGGTCCCAGGCCCGGTATTTTCCGGACTTCCCTGTTGTCCACGGCCCGCTCCACATCTTTCAAAGAGGCTACATTCAGGTGCTGGTACAAGAGCCTTCCCGTGGCCAGTCCCACCCCCGGCACCGCCAGGACATCCAGGAAATCGCCGGGGAACCGGGCCTCCAGCTTCTTTAAATAAGAGGATTCTCCCGTTTCCAGGATCTCTCTGATTTTGTCCCCGATGTTCCTGCCCACCCCGGCAATCCGGGTCAAGGCCCCCTTCCGGTGGTATGCCTCCACGTCCTCATCCAGCCTCTGGATGGAGCGGGCGGCCCGGGCATAGGCCCGGCTTTTAAAGGGTTTGTCTTCTTGCAAAGCTAACAGCTGGCCGATCCGGGTGAGGATGGCAGCCACTTCCCAATTTTTCAAGGGCATGCAACCTTTCTGCTCTCTTTTGCCCCCGGCGTTCTGCACATATTTTTACCGCAAGACAAAAAGAAAAACCGTGCATTACACGGTTAGTGGAGGGTCCACAGTAATAATTTCCTTTATAAAATCTACCATTACAGGTATATAGGAAAAGGCCAGGGCGCTGAGGACAGAGTTTCCTATGAGGTCCTGGAAGAATTCGTTGGGGATGAAAGATCCGATACTGACCAGGATAATTAAGAGCAGCAGTCCTTTCAGGGCCCCCACCAGGGCTCCGCCCAGGCCGTTCAGGGTTCCGATTACGGGGAGGCTGGTGGCCACCTTCAGGACTTTTCCCAGCACCAGGAAAGCAAACCTGACGAGAAAATACACCAGTAGAAAACCGGCTAAGTTGATGAGAAAGTAGCCCAGAAGGGAGTTTTCCGGGAAAAAGGCCTCGGGCACAAACTCAAAAACCTCCATAAGATACAGGGCAAAATGTCCTCCCACCGTATAGGCCAGGTACAGGGCAATAAAGAACCCGGCCAGGTCCACCAGTTGGGCAACAAAACCTCTGCTGTAGCCGCTGACAATGAAAAAAGAAAATATCAGGAGCAGGAAAATGTCCAGAGCATTAAGCATTCCTTCACCCTCCTCCCTTTCTAGGAGTTTTCCTTCTCGTTAAACAAGGATTCCATTTCGCTGATTTCCTCCTGCAGTTTGAACACTTCATCGGCCAGGTTCAAACAGGTCAGCACCAGAACCTTCTGCTGGCCGAGTTTCGGGTGCTGATCTTTAACCTGCTGCATTTTTTTGTCCACATGTTCGGCCATTTTTTTCACGTAGGATGGGGGGATGGAACCTTTTACCATGAAGGTTTCCCCCTGGATGACAATTTTAACCCTGTTTTTTTCCACAACTACCACCTCAGCCCGCTATAATACCTCTCCATTGTCCTTCATTCGCCAAATTATTTTTCTTTTCCTGCCGGAATTTAAGGAATAATCAGGAACGCAGGGTGACTCCCAGTTCCGCCAGGTTTTGCAGGATGTCTGCCTGCACCTGGTTCACCCTCTCGTCCCGCAAAGTCTCCCGGTAATCCCGGTAGGCAATGGTATAGGCCAGGCTTTTGTGGCCTTGGGCCACCTGCTCCCCGGTATAGACATCGAAGAGGAGGACTTTCTCCACCAGCTGCCCGCCCGTCTTTTTGATAACCTCTTCCACGGCGGCGGCGGGGAGGCCCTCGGGAACGATTAGGGCTAAATCCCTGACGATGGCCGGGTAGCGGGGTAAATCTTTGTATACCAGGGGTTCTTTGTGGCCGATCAGAGTGGACAGGTCCAGTTCGGCGCAGTAAACCTCCTGGCTTATCTCGAAATTATCCAAAACCCCGGGGTGGACGGCACCCATTACCCCCACCAGGGTATCTCCCTGCCGGATTTCCGCGCCCCGGGTGGGATGCAGGTAAGGCACCTCCCGGGCCGGTTTCCAGGTGAAACCCCTAAGGTTCAGGGAAGCGAATAATCCTTCCATGACGCCCTTGAGCCAGTAAAAGTCCGCTGCGCCGGGGTGGTCCTGCCAGTGGCCCTCTCCCCGCTTCCCGGTGATAGCCGCCCCCAGGGTCACCTTTTCCTGGGGCTGCTCTTTTAGAGGCAGTTCTTTTGGTATGAAGACCTTCCCCACCTCGAAGATGTAGAGGCTCTCCTGCTGCCGGTTCAAGTTGTATTTCACCGTATTTAACAGGTTCCCCATCAGGGTGGTCCGCAGGAGGCCGTACTCCTCGGATAGGGGGTTTTTGACGGGGATGGCCCGCCGCAGGGGGTGTTTGGCGGGAAGCCGCAAAGCATTGAAGGTCTTCTCCTTCATAAAGGAGAAGGTAATGGCTTCCGAGAGGCCCGCCCCCAGGAGGATTTCCCGGATTTTATCCAGGTTTTTGTGCTCCGTGGGCTTATCTCCCTGGGTCATAACCCCCACGGGAAAGGTGGTCTCGATATGCTCGTACCCATATATTCTGGCCACCTCCTCCACCAGGTCCACTTCCCCTTGAATGTCACGGCGCCGGGTAGGAATCCGGACGGAAAGCTTTTCCCCCTCTTCCCCCACGGCAAAACCCAGCCGGGTGAAGATATCCGCCATTTTCTCCGTGGGGAGGTCCAACCCCACCAGGTCCCGGACCTTCTGGGGGTTGAGCTTGACGGTCTTTTGGGGAACCGGGGCCGGATAAACGTCTACCTGGCCGGGCACCACAGTGCCGCCGGCCATTTTTTCCAGGAGATAGGACGTCCTCCGGGCGGCATAATCCGTTCCGGCCGGATCCGCACCCTTTTCGAAACGGGTGGAGGCTTCCGAGGTGAGCCCCAGGGAACGGGCGGTGCGCCGGTTATTTATGGGGTGGAAGCAGGCGGCCTCCACCAGCACCGTCCGGGTGTCGTTGGTTATCTCCGAATCATACCCCCCCATAACCCCGGCCAGGGCTACGGGGTTTTCCCTGTCGGCAATCACCAGCATATCCGATGTCAGAATCCGCTCCTGTTTGTCCAGGGTTTTAATCCTCTCCCCCGGCCTTGCCCGCCGTACGATTATTTGCCGGCCTTCAACCCGGTCAAAGTCGAAAGCGTGCAGGGGCTGCCCCGTCTCCCACATGACGTAGTTGGATATATCCACCACGTTGTTGATGGGGCGGATGCCTGCCTTGAGAAGCCGGAGCTGAAGCTTTACCGGGGAAGGGGCCACCCGAACATCGTCCACCACCATGGCTGTGTAGCGGAGGCACAAATCCGGGTCTTCTATTTCTACTTTCACCCTTCGGGAGGCCTCATGGATTTCTTCCCGGGGGGGATAGGCCTTTTGGGGCTCAGCCTTTAGGCCCGTCAAAACCCCCACTTCTACGGCCACTCCCATGAGCCCCAGGCAGTCGGCTCTGTTGGGGGTCAGGCCCAGTTCCAGTATTTCTTCATCCAGCTCCAGGGCCCGGGTGATGCTCTCCCCCGGTACGGCATC
>SLHK01000211.1 GCA_007136165.1 Syntrophomonadaceae bacterium | reverse complement strand
GGTGGTTAAAAAAAAGAGTAAGGGTGGTCGATTAAAGTTAAC
Organism: Syntrophomonadaceae bacterium; assembly: GCA_007136165.1. Classification (GTDB taxonomy): domain Bacteria; phylum Bacillota; class Dethiobacteria; order PWVN01; family PWVN01; genus PWVN01. The sequence continues at coordinate 5,947 of SLHK01000211.1, read as the reverse complement.
AGCATATTTAAGCCTATTTAAAGGAAGCTGATAACTATTGTAAAAACCACACCTTACTCTGGTCATAGTGTAACCCGGGAAAAAGAAAATATACGGGGGCCTGTCATGGTAAAATAAGCATATTTTTAAACTTGTGAAAAACAAAAAAAGAGTAAGGAGGGTCGTTAACCAGCCAGCGTATTTAATCCCGTTACAGGGAAGCTGCAACTTATTGTAAAGACCGCACCTTACTCTGGAAATATTTTTACCCCGCTGAAGGGTAATTTATGCATTGCTCCTCCTTCATAATTCTGGGAAATAACCAGGAAGAGAGAAATGCGGGTACAAAAAGAACAAGGTGGGTCGTTAGTAATAACCAGCGTATTTAATCCTATAACAGGAAGCTTGGTTTATAGTAAGGACCACACCTTGCTCTGAGATTAATATAACCGGAAGTGGAGAAAATATTCATGATTATCTTCTGGTAATGGGAGCTATGCCTTACAGGCATTGGAAAAGTAAATAAATTATTTTAGATGTTGCGTATTTCAGCTTGGAAGCCAGTGGTGTTGAAAAGTTACAGGCGGAGTCTGCCTGTGCATGAAAGCGTGGACCACCGTTTCATTGATTAAGTCCAGCCGGGTGATAATGAACTGGGCGCTCAACTGTTGAACGCCTATTGGTATGAGATAGCTGCTTTTCAAGGTTAGAATCTGTTCGATGTGGCGGACCAGATCTCCCGAACTGCCGTTAGCCACCAGGGCCAGGACAATGGGTCGTTCTGTTTGCAGGTGAGTCAGGGCTTTTACCTGGGTGTCCGGGTCTCCCGAAGCGTTTAAGAGCTCCATCAGCATGTTGCCTGGACAGGGAGCGATCACTAGCAGGTCGAAGGCTTCCAGAGCCTGAGGCTGTTCTTCCTTGAAAGAGGTCATTACTGCTTTTCTGCCCGTAATGTCAGTCAATTTATTTTCCAGGCAAATCCGTTCTTGCGGCGGCCCTGTGCCTTCGAAGAGCAGGGGGTACAGGTCCGCTCCCTCATCCAGGAGTTTTTTCATTTCCCTTAAAATCAGGTCTATGGTAACATGGTTTTGAGGCAGGGCAAATCCAATCTGTTTTCCCAGCAGGCGAATGACAGGCACTTCCTTTCGCAGGCAATTACTAAATATATATGTGCCGTTAGGAGTTGAAGTGCCTGTCTTAAAGGAGGTGGATATAGTTTTTCCTCTAAGGGCAGTGAGGCAAGCAGACAGCCCTGCCCGAAGGAAGAAAGGAAAAAGGAAGCAGAGAACCGTCCCTATGCAGTTAATCTATGTGAAAAGGAGATGTGCCATGTTAGTTGTAGGAGAAAAAATCAATACAAGCCGTAAGGCGGTCAAGGAAGCCGTAGCCAATAAGGATGCTTCCTTTATTCGCAATTTGGCCCGACAGCAGGCGGAAGGAGGGGCCCACTACATAGACATCAACTGCGGCACCTTCATCGACACGGAAAGGGAGTTGATGACCTGGTTGGTGGAGGAGGTGCAAAAAGAGCTGGACCTGCCCCTTTGCATTGACAGCCCTGACCCTAAAGCCGTGGCGGCGGGGTTAAAAGCCCACAAGAACGGCCAGCCCATGATTAACTCCATCAGCGGGGAAAAGGAGCGTTACAACGCCATACTGCCCCTGGTAAAGGAATACGGGGCAAAGATAGTTGTTCTGTGCATGGATGACGAGGTGGGGATACCCCACGATGCAGATACCCGGTTTAAGATTGCCCGGTGGGTAATTGACGGCCTGCTGGAAATCGGCACAAAGGATGATGATATCTACGTGGACCCCTTGATTCAGCCCATCAGCACCGACACCAAAAACGGCCTTTCCGCCCTGGAAACTATCAAGATGGTCAAGGAAGCCTATCCCGGGACCCATGCCGTCTGCGGTTTGAGCAACGTCTCTTTCGGGCTGCCGGAAAGAAAACTGTTAAACCAGACCTTTATGGTTATGTTGATGGCGGCAGGCCTGGACGGCGTTATCCTGGACCCCAATGACAAGCGGATGATGGCCCTGATTTCCGCCGGTGAAGCCCTCCTTGACAGGGACCCCTACTGCGGGCAGTACCTGAAGGCCTACAGAAAGGGGATTCTTTCCTAGGGTTAGTCATGAGTTATTTACTGAGGAGCCGCCAACCCGGGCAGGCTTTAAATACTTACTTTAATAAGAATGCGGCCCTACCTTATCAAAGGGGAGGCCGCCTTTCTTTTTGCCCCTGTCCGGCAATGAATGACTTTGATTTATTACATCACCCGGGCGGGAACCATTAAAATTTCCCCGGGATAAAAATCTGCATCCTGCAAAAGCTAAAAGGAAACAATTGAAAAAAGCAGCTTTACAAAAAATAACATGGCTTCAGGGCTAAAAAATCACTCCAGCAAAGGAAGGGTTAATGAACATGGTTATTCGACTTGGAATCAACGGTTTTGGCCGGATTGGCAGGAATACTTTCCGGGCCCTGCTGGAAATGGAAAGCAGGGACATTCAGGTGGCGGCCATCAATGATTTGACGGACAATGCCACCCTGGCTCACCTCTTACAGTTCGACTCTTTGTACGGAGAACTGCGGGAGAAGGTGCAGACCCGGGGAAAAAATTTGGTGGTGGACGGCCGCAGGGTACGGGTCTTTACCGAGCCTGACCCCGCCCGCATCCCCTGGGACGAGGAAGGGGTGGAAATCGTCATCGAAGCCACGGGCCGGTTCAGGACCCGGGATGCCGTGGCCAAGCACCTTCACGGTACGGTGAAAAAGGTCATCGTCACCACTCCCGTCAACGATGCCGACTTTATGGTGGTCCTGGGAATTAACCATCGGGACTATGAGCCTGACAGCCACCATATCATCTCCAACGCCTCCTGTACCACCAATGCCCTGGCCCCCGTGGCCAAGGTCCTGGATGATAATTTTCAGCTTAAACGAGGCCTTATGAATACCACCCACTCCTATACCAATGACCAGCAGCTTTTGGATTTACCCCATCCCGACTTGCGGCGGGCCCGGGCCGCTGCGGAAAATATTATTCCCACCTCCACGGGTGCCGCCCGTTCCGTGGGGCGTATTTTGCCCCGGCTTAAGGGAAAGATTGACGGTTTTGCCGTCCGGGTCCCCTCGCCCACCGTTTCTATTGTGGACCTGGTGGGGGAAGTGGGGGTTTCAACTCAGCCGAAGGAGGTTAATGAAGCCTTTTCTGCTGCCTCCGGGGAGGGGGACCTGGAAGGAATCCTGGGTTACGCTTCCAGGCCTCTGGTTTCCAGCGACTACCGGGGCTCCCGGTATTCTTCGGTGGTAGACGGGCTCCTGACCATGGTGGTGGACGAGACCATGCTGAGGGTGGTGGCCTGGTATGACAACGAGTGGGGCTATTCCTGCCGGGTGGCAGACCTGGCTTCCCTGGTGGGGCGGCATCTGGCCCAGCCCGTTATGGCGTAGCCGGGGGCAGCATTTGTGATTAAGAAAAGATATTGTTAAAAGATACAGGATTTTCTCTCAGCCGTGGAGAAGATTATAAGTTAAATGATGGAGAAATTTCCAATTGGTGCTTATGGGGCAGCAATCCTGCCTCTGAGCAGAACCTTGAAGAAAGGAGACGGGTTCTTGACGGAAAATATTAAGTTTGGTACCGATGGTTGGCGGGCCATTATCGCCGACCAGTTTACCTTTGCCAATGTACGCCTGGTTTCCCGGGCCATCGCCAAACATGTTATACAGGAGGGGCTGGGGGGCCGGGGGATTCTGGTAGCCTACGACAACCGGTTTATGGCGGAGGAATTTGCCCTCCAGGTGGCAGGGGTACTGACGGCAGCGGGGATCCGGGTTTTGTTAAGCCGCCGTTCCCTGCCCACACCGGCGGCAGCTTACGGCGTTCTGAAATACAATACGGCCGGGGCTGTTATGCTGACGGCCAGCCACAACCCTCCCCAGTACATGGGCATTAAGTTCATTCCCCATTATGCCGGCCCCGCCATGCCGGCAGAGACGGATGACCTGGTGGCGAAACTCCAGGAGGTGATGGCGGAAGGGGATGTGCCCTTTCAGGATCCAAAAGAGGAGGGCGTACTAACGGACCTGGTGGGGGTGAAAGAGGCCTACCTGAAGCACCTGGACTCTCTGGTGGACAAAGACGTGATTGCCGCCTCCAACCTAAAAATTGTGGTGGACCCCATGCACGGGGCCGGTTCGGGCTTTATTGAAGATTTTTTAGCGGGAATCTGTCATGTCACCTATATCCGCAATCATGTGGACCCCCTCTTTGGCGGGGGCCTGCCCGACCCCACCCGGAAGCACCTGGATCAGCTGGTGGAGGCGGTGGCTGAAACCGGGTCCCACCTGGGGGTTGCCCTGGATGGAGACGCCGACCGGTTGGGTGTGGTGGACGCCCAAGGCAATTATTACAACCCCAACCAGATTCTCACCATGCTGCTCTATTATTTGACCCGGGAGAAAGGGTACAAAGAGGGGCTGGTGGCCCGCACCGTGGCCACCACTCACATGCTGGACCGCATAGCTGCCAAAGAAGGCCTGCAGGTTCTGGAAACCCCCGTGGGCTTTAAATATATCGGGCAGGCTTTAAGGGAACAGGGGGCCTTCCTGGGCGGCGAGGAAAGCGGCGGCGTCAGCATCAGAGGCCATATTCCGGAAAAAGACGGTATCATGGCCGGCCTCCTCTTCGCGGAAATGCTGGCGGCCTTGAAGAAAACCCCTGCAGAGCTGCTGGAAGAAATTTTTGCAGCCTACGGGCGCCTGAAAAGTATTCGCCTGGACATGAGCTGCCGGGAAGAAGATAAGCCCGTCATCGTGGAAAAACTCAAGAAATGGCAGCCGACAAGCCTGGCAGGGCAGAAGGTCCTGGAGGTTAACCGGGTGGACGGGGTTAAAGTTCTCCTGGAAGACAGCTGGTGCCTGGTCAGGCCTTCGGGCACGGAAGCCGTTTTCCGTGTTTACCTGGAAGGCCCTGATGACCGTACCCTGGAGGCCCTTCAGGAGGATGTGGCCCGGGAGTTGGGGATTTAGCCTGGCAAAGCGCAGGGCTTTATAAAATGAGAACAAGAGAGAAAGGTGTGGTTTACATGATTGACCTGTCGGCAAATGCAGGCCTGCCCCTGTCCCTGAACGAAGACGGCCAACTGGTTTTTGGCCGGGGGCTGACTCCGGTGGCGCCGGCTGTGCGGCGAAAGAATGACATGCGGGAGGTCCTTATGGAGCCGGATTCCCGGGGGCCCGAGGAGCTTTACTATATGTACCGGAATGTGATGCAGGACGGTGACGGGGGAAAAATAAGGGCTGCCGGACTGCGGTACGACATCACCGTAATTAAGCCCGGAATTCTGGGAAAAGAGTTTATCAAAACGGCAGGGCATTATCACCCGGAGAAGAAGGGCACAGGGATTACCTACCCGGAAGTATACGAAGTCATTTCCGGGGTGGCCCACTACCTGCTGCAGGAACTGATTCCCGGCGAAGACCAGGTGCGCCGGGTAGCGTTGCTGGAAGCGCGGGCCGGCAGCAGGGTTATGATGCCGGCCAACTATGGCCACATTACCATAAACCCCGGTAACAGCTACCTGGTCATGGCCAATTGGGTGGCGGAAGAGTTTGCCTCAGAATACGGTCAGTTTAAAGAGAAGAAGGGGGGCGCCTACTATGAAGTGTCGGCGGGAGAGGATACCGAGTTCATCCCCAACCCCCTGTATGACCCCATCCCGCCTCTGGCCGAATGGCAAGTTGTGGAGGCCCCCGAACTCAATCTTACCCGGGAGAGGCCCTTTTACCCGTCATTTCTGGAAAACCCCGCCGGCTTTCGCTACCTGGTGGAACCGGAAAATCACAGGGAGGATTTTGCCCGTTATGTGGAAAAGGCGGCAGCGGGAAAATAAGCACAAAAAACAAACCGGGTTTCCCACCCGGTTTTTCTCTAAGTCAAGGGGACGTTTTTTGTTT
>SLHK01000139.1 GCA_007136165.1 Syntrophomonadaceae bacterium | reverse complement strand
TGGTTGTTTTTATCGAGGAAGCCATAGGAAATGCCACCTCCGCCGCCGTCTTCAAGGAAATCACGGAAGCAATCTGGAACCTCCACTAACCCACCCAAGTTAACATAACTGGGGTCAGGCTTGAGTTATTGAGTTACTTTTGATTTTTCAGTATTTCAAGTTTTGTAACCGGGATGGAGTAAATAAATAACTCAAGACCCCAAAAAATAGTTGGTGGACTTGCACAAAACCCATTAACCTCTCATAGAATTAAAAGTAATTCTATGGGAGGTGTTTATGCTTGTTGGGCCTTTTATCGTTTTTAGCCTTTTTAATCAATGAAATAGCCACTTTAACCGCTTATATCAGCAACGATTCCTTTCCAAAGCCCTTGAACAAAAAGGAAGAAGAAGAATTTTTAAAGAAGATGCAGGATGGAGACAGCCGGGCTCGCCGGGTTCTCATCGAAAGAAACCTGCGCCTGGTGGCCCATATGATAAAGAAGTTTGAACAAACGGGAGAAGATCAGGAAGATTTGATTTCCATCGGAACCATAGGCTTGATAAAAGCCATAAATACCTTCAACTACAAAAAGGGCACCCGGTTGGCCACTTACGCTGCCCGCTGTATCGAAAATGAAATATTAATGCACCTTAGGGCCATCAAAAAGACCAAAAACGATGTATACCTGCAGGAACCGATTGGGGTCGATAAGGAAGGAAACGAAATTGCCTTGATCGATATTTTGGGTTCCGATGCCGACATGGTTTTGGAACAGGTAGAGAAGGGCCTTCTGCAAACCAGGCTCTACAAAGTTGTCAAGACGCTGAAGAAACGCGAACGCACCGTCCTCATGATGCGTTACGGGCTGCCCAACGGCATCAGGAAGACCCAAAAGGAAGTTGCCAGGCACCTGGGAATATCCCGCTCTTATGTATCCCGCATCGAAAAGAAGGCCATCCAGAAGATTGCCGAGGAATTTAAAAAAACCGAGGCTGCCAACCAGGACAGCTAGTTTGAGGCCCCTTTTACGCCTCCCCCGGTTCTTATTTAAGCCAATCACCTCCCTGAGCAGCGGTTTCAACCCTTGATTTCCAACCGCTGCTCTTTCCATTTGCCCTTGCCTTCCCATACTGACCGCCGATATGCGGACAAACACGCTGACATATCTCTGGGAAACACATCTTTTATGTTGCACAAAGGTTTTTGTGGTATAATACTAGGCGAGGTGGTGCAGGTGCTGAAGAAGTTTTCCCCCGACCTGATCCTTGATTCCATCTATGAGCTGAACCTGAAGGACCTTAAGGATAAAGGTATTAAAGGGATCATAACCGACCTGGACAACACACTGGTGGCCTGGAATGTCCAGCAAATAGAAGAACCCTTAAAAGATTGGCTGAAAACCGTGAAAGAAGCGGGTTTTAAGGTTTGTATCCTCTCCAACAACTCCTCCGGCAGGGTGGAGGAATTCGCCGCCCGGGCCGGCGTACCCGCTGTTTCCAAGGCGGTGAAACCCCGGCGAGGCGGGTTTCGCAGGGCCCTGGAGCAGATGGGGCTTGAAACATCGGAAACTGCCGTACTGGGCGACCAGCTGTTTACCGATATCTTAGGGGGAAACCGGACGGGCCTTTACACCATCCTGGTAACGCCCCTGTCCCAAAAGGAGTTTTTTGGCACCCGCATAATGCGCCAGGTGGAAAAGATTCTCATTAGAAAGTTGAAGGAAAAGGGCCTGCTCTACTAGGGCAGGTTTTTTTGTTGGCATTATTTTCCTGAGCGGGAAATTATAAATACCCCCCCAACTGCATAAAATTATATATAAGACCTATTTCGGGTTGCAGCGGGGGTGAATCATGAAAATCCTTACGGCTTATGTGGGGACGGTGGAGGGATTCAGAAGGTGGCTGAAGGGGCAGAGGCCTTCCAAGGTCATCAGCCTTATGAAATACAAAAGATTAAAGGAAAAGCGGCGGCAGAGGGGTCGCAGATCATAAGCCCGGACAGGAATGGAAAAGCTTCCAGGGGGGAACACTAACTCTATTAATCCCTGGGAGGGTGCATGGTGGCACAGGAAACTCTCATACACAAACTGCCCAATAACAAAGGCCCTATCCTGCCGGAAATGCGGCGTCACTTCGCCCGGGTGCAGGAGGAGCAGGGCCTTAAGGGCAGGGTATTGGCTGATATTATCCTGCGCAGGACGGAGGAAGGACTGGAAGTCAAATACCTCTTTAAAGAGCCGCAGCCCTAACACAAGCCCCGCCGGGGCTTTTTTCATTTCCTCCCTGTTTTCGGCAGGATATGAGAAGCTTATGGAGAAATCCCTGAAACAGGAAATATTCAACCCTGCTGCCTGGAGGTGCCCTATGGGAAAAATTACAGGAAAAACAAAAATAACCGGTCTTTTTGGATTGCCTGTGGAGCATTCGCTTTCGCCGGCCATCCATAATGCAGCTTTTAAGTCTCTGAACCTGAACTACTGCTATCTGCCCTTTCGCGTGGAGGAGGCCGAACTGGCAACAGCCGTTAAGTCCGTCCGTTCCCTTGGTATGGCCGGGGTAAACGTAACAGCGCCCCACAAGCAGGCCGTCATGCCCCACCTGGATGAGGTATCCCCCGAGGCTTCCTTTTTGGAGGCGGTAAACACCATCGTCAACGAGGAGGGCCGCCTGGTGGGGCACAACACCGATGCCGGGGGATTCCTGGCCGGCCTGCAGTACAATGTGTCTGCAGAGGAAATTTCTGAAGGAAAGGCCCTTATCCTGGGGGGCGGCGGTGCAGCCCGGGCCGCCGCCGCCGGCCTGGTTCAAGGTCAAATGGAAACCCTGTTCTTTGCCCTGCGCTCACCGGAAAAATTGGAGCCGTGGCAAAAAACCTTCAGCGAAGCTTACCCTGAGGTGGAAATCCGGGCTGTTGCCCTGGGGGGGCAGGACTTCAAGGAGTGCCTGAGAAAGGCTACCCTGGTCATCAATACACTGCCCGCTCTCAAGGATGAGAACAGCCAGGACTGGTTTTTGGAGATTTTGGCCCAGGCCCGGCCCCACACCTTTTTTTCCGATTTACGCTACAACCCGGAGGAACCCCCTTTTCTGAAAATGGCGAATTCCCTGGGCTGCCGGGTGCAGAACGGTTTGCCCATGCTGCTGGAACAGGCGGTGCTGAGTTTTACCCTCTTTACGGGAGTCCAGGCCCCCCGGCAGGCTATGCGGGAGGCAGTGAGCCTGTAGCGGGGAGGCGGTAAACCCCAATAAAAAAAGTGGTGCTGTAAAAGGCACTTAAGAACCAAATAAGGCCCGGTTATCTTTTCTCAAAAAAGACCGTACCGGTCTTTTTTTTATGGGGAAAAAAGCTTAAAAAATGCGAAGAAATGGTGCAACGGCAGCGCCCACCGGCCCGTTAAATAATACAAGAAAAACTAAAAGAAGCAAAATATTCTAAGTACCGGCGGCAGGTCAGGGGCAGCAGGCCCGCCGGCTCAAAGGGGGGATATTGAATGGCCGCCAGCCGGGGAATCAAGAAGTTGGGGGAAATCTTTAGAAATGCTCTTCCAAACGGGATCCGCCCTCGAAGGTCGTCAGGCCCGGGGGAGCCTGCCGGGTTGGCCCAGGACACCTCCGTCATCCAGCTGGTTAACAGGTTTATTCTGGAAGCCATTCAGGCGGGAGCCAGTGATGTTCATATTGAGCCGGGGGATGGCGGCCTCTGCCTCCGCCTGAGAATCGATGGCCTGCTGCACGATTTTGCCTCGCCTCCCCGGGAGGCCCAGCCCCAGATCCTCTCCCGCATAAAAATCCTGTCGGGCATGGATATAGCCGAGAGAAGGCTGCCCCAGGACGGGCGCATGCATTTTCAGCTGGAGGAAGGGCCGGTAAATATCCGGGTTTCCACCCTCCCCACCATTAAGGGGGAAAAAATCGTACTGCGGCTTTTAAACCGGGACCGGATTATCATGGATTTGGACAAGCTGGGCATGAACGAGAAGAACTTTGCCGCCTTCACCGGCTTTATCCGGGCCAGTCACGGCCTGCTGCTGGTGACGGGGCCTACCGGATGCGGGAAAAGCACCACCCTGTATTCCGCCATCAACCATTTGAATTCACCGGAAAAAAATATCATAACGGTGGAAGATCCGGTGGAATTTTATCTGGAAGGCATAAACCAGGTGCAAATCAATGCCAAAATAGGCCTTACCTTCGGCCGGGCCTTGAGAAACATCCTGCGCCAGGACCCCAATATCATCATGATCGGTGAAATCCGGGATGCGGAAACGGCTGAGATTGCCACCCGGGCGGCCCTTACGGGCCACCTGGTCCTGTCCACCCTCCATACCAACGACGCCCCCAGGGCCATCACCAGGCTTTTGGATATGGGGGTCAAGGAGTATCTCCTGGTCTCCTCTCTGGTGGGCATCGTGGCCCAACGGTTGGTACGCCTTCTTTGCCCCAGCTGCCGGGAGCCCGGGGAGCTGACGGCAGCGGAAAAGGAACTTTTCCTGAGGTTCTACCCTGCCGCCCGGATGCCTGCCGTCCTCTACAGGGCCCGGGGGTGCCCCCGGTGCAGCAGCACGGGTTACCGGGGGAGGCTTGCCCTCCACGAAGTGCTGCCCTGCAGCGAGGAAATGAAGGGCCTGATTCTGAAGGGGGCTCCCGTTGGGGATATAGAGAGGCAGGCGGGGGCGGAAGGCCTGATCCCCCTAAGCCAGGATGGGATTGAAAAGGCCCTGCAGGGCTTAACAAGCCTCTCGGAAGTCATCCGGGCCGCCTTTAACGGGGTGTAAAGGAGGCAAATCATGGGAATATCCTTTGCAAAACTCTTAGAAAGGGCCGTAAAGGCGGGGGCATCAGACCTGCATATCTCAGCAGGGATGCCTCCCATGGCCCGCATCAACGGCCGGCTGACTCAACTGGGAGGCTGCCCGGAACTGCTGGCGGCCGATACCCTGGCCCTGGCGGAGCAGGCCCTGACCCCGGAGCAGCTGGAGGCTTTCAATGAAACCCGGGATCGGGATTTCTCCCATACCCTGCCGGGCCTGGGGCGGTTTCGCGTCAGCTGTTTTTTCCAGCGGGGCACCGTAGGCATGGTGGTCAGGCTTATTGCCTCCGCCGCCCCCTCCCTGGAAGGCCTGGGGCTGCCGCCGGTACTGCAGGACCTGATTTGCCGGAAGAACGGCCTCCTGGTCATCAGCGGCCCCTCGGGCAGCGGCAAATCCACCACCCTGGCCGCCATCGTCGAGGAAATCAACCGCAAATTCAACAAGCACATAATCACCCTGGAAGACCCGGTCGAATATCTCCACAGGTCGAAAAAAAGCATTATCAGCCAGCGGGAGATGGGGCTGGACTGCGGCTCCTACGGCCGGGCCCTCCGGGCCGCCCTGCGCCAGGACCCCGATGTCATCATGGTGGGGGAGATGCGGGATCTGGAGACGGTCTCCACCGTCATCACGGCGGCGGAGACGGGCCACCTGGTCCTGGCCTCCCTGCATACCGCCAGCGCACCCCAATCCATTGAAAGAATTATCGATGTCTTTCCTCCCCACCAGCAGCAGCAGGTCCGCCTGCAGCTGGCCAACTCCCTTATCGGCATAATATCTCAGCTCCTCCTGCCCAGGAAGGGGGGAGGCCGGGTCCTGGCAGCGGAGGTTCTGGTGGCCAACGCTGCCGTGAGGAATTTGATCAGGGAAGGCAAGGTGTACCAGATAGGCAGCATCATGCAGGTCAGCGGGGAGCTGGCCATGTCCACCATGGATGCCAGCCTGCAGGATCTGCTGGAGCGGGGCATTATCAGCGGCGAAGAGGCGTCCGCTTATGCCGTCAGGGCAAAGGAGCGGCCGGGGTGAGGGGAGGCAGCAACTGGGTTTTTTGGGCGGGATGATGAGGGGGAGGTTACAAATGAATTTCTTACAGAGGCGAAAAGGACGCTCCAAAGACCTGATGGTTTTCTGCCGCCAGTTCTCCACCCTTATGACCGCCGGAGTAACGGTCCTAACCGCCATCAAAATTCTTACGGAGCAAAATGCGCGCCGTCCCCTGGGCCTTCCCCTCCAGGGTGTCCTTAAGGGGTTGGAAAACGGCCGCAGCCTGTCCCACTCCTTTGCCCGCGACTCCAGGGCATTTCCCCTCCTCTTCGTCAGCATGGT
>SLHK01000016.1 GCA_007136165.1 Syntrophomonadaceae bacterium | reverse complement strand
TGCAGAATTCGGAACGGCTGGCCGTAGCAGGGGAAGTGGCGGCCTCGCTGGTGCACGAAATCCGCAACCCTCTGACGGTGGCCATGGGCAGCATCCAGTTTTTCAATATGATTGATGATACTAAGAAGCAGAAAAAACTCATTGATATGACCTTAAGCGAACTGAAGCGGATGAACCTCATTCTCTCCAATTTTTTGAGCCTGGCTAAACCCAACCACGACATGGGTATAGGTAAAATGGACCCGGCAGAGGTACTTCAGGAGATTGGCAGCCTTATCAGAAGCGAAGCCATGCATAACGATATAGACCTGGAAATCCAACAGGAAGCAGTCCCCCTGGTTATGGGGTCTAAAAACGGCCTCAAACAGGTGTGCCTGAACCTGGCCAAGAACGCCATTGAAGCCGTGGGCCGGGGGGGAAAGCTTTCCGTTTCGCTGGTTATGGTTAACGGGGAGGTTCAGATTTCTTTCCAGGATAACGGGCCGGGCATATCCCAGGAGAACCTTAAGAACATTTTCAGGCCCTTCTTTACCACCAAAGCCAAGGGGACGGGCCTGGGACTTTGCGTATCTAAGAAAATAATTGAGGATATGGGCGCCAGGCTCCACTTTGAAAGTATGCAGGGGCAAGGTACCACTTTCCATATCACATTCCCGCAGCAGATCCTGGTACCTTTAGAAGCCGGGGCCGGCAGGAACCACGGGCCCCCGAAGTAATCATAAATTATCCTAAAAAGGAAGTGCCCCGCAGCACAGGCGGGTTTTTTTGTGTCAAATATTATTTTATCTTAATACCCCTTCCCAGAAAGGCCATCAGGAGATAAAATGTGGTCTTAATAAAACTTTTTTGCCCCCTGACCGGTCTAATGGGTAAAGACCGGTCTTATAGTAAGGGAGGGTTGCACTTGGATACGAAGGAACTGGCCTGGAAGGCCCAAAAGGGAGATCATGAGGCCTTTGGCCTCCTGATGGAGAACCGAAAGGAAGCCATTTACCGGGTAGCCTACAGTTATGTTAAGAACAGGGAGGATGCCCTGGATATCGTCAGCGAAGCTGTCTACAAAGCCTTCGTTTCCGTGAGAAAGTTGAAAAACCCTGATTATTTCAATACCTGGTTTACCCGCATCCTGATCAACTGCGCCATTAACCACCTGAATAAAAACAAGAAGCTTGCCTCCTTTCACCATACCGTGGAAGGGGAGGCGGGGGGCGGGGTCAGCCGGGAAGAGAAAATTGACCTGTACAGCGCTATAGACAGCCTGGATGCCGGGGAGAAGACCATTATCATCCTCATGTACCTGGAGGGTTTTACCTTGAGGGAGATCGCTGAACTCCTGGAGTGCCCCCTGGGTACGGTAAAAACCCGTTTGAACAAGGCCCTGATTTCTTTACGGGTCAAGCTGCAGGAGGTGTAGAGATGAGTGACAGGCTCAAGGATTTTGGGAAATCCGTGGACATTGAACTTCCGGAAGACCTGGACGGGGTAATATATAGAGCCATTGAAAGGGGCAAATTGGACATGAGACGAAAAAAATCCCGGGTAAGGGCATTTAAAGGGGCAATGTGTGCTGTTTTCCTTCTGGCTGCTGTTTTTGCGGCGGGCGTGAATACGGTGCCGGCCTTTGCCGAAGCCATGGAGGGAATCCAGGGTTTAGCGGGAATTGTCCGGGTGCTGCAGTTTGACAGGGACAGGGCGGCGGGAGGGGAACTGACCGACGGGCAGGACATCGGTGCTGTTGACTGGGAAAAAGGAGGGGAAGAGGAGTCTATTCTCGTAAGCTTGCTGGCGGAGGGTTCCCCCGCAGGCCTTCCCGGCTCCTTTGAAGTCCTTAAGGAGCAGTATCCCGGCCGGCTGGTCCTTAAGCTTCACGGTGTGAGGGGCATATCCGCTGATATAACGGCTCCGGAGAATAGCGAGTATGTGGAAGATATTTACCGGTTGGTCACCCTGGATGATTCCAGCCAGCGCCTGGTTGTCTCCTTCAAGAAGGCGGTGGACTACCAGGTAGCGGAAGTGGAAGACCCCGCAGGCATTTTGCTCACCATTAAACCGGCGGCAGCTGAAAGCCTGCCTGAATTGTTCTCCCTGCGCACCCCTTCCCTGGAGTTTGGCGAGCAGGTGGGGGTTTGGGAAGAGGTCCTCACCTGGGAATATGGGGGAAAAGATGTAAGGCAGCTTAAGGATAGCCAGGGGACTTTCTTCGTGGAGGAGGGGCTTTACGAGTCTGAAGGGGAAGCCCTGGACCGGCTGGGAGAACTTCAGGAAATGGGGCTGGACTTCCCGTTGATGGTGGAAAAGGTAGATGGTTTATATTCCCGGGAATATATGGGACAGTAGAAGGCGGCCGCCCTCCAGAGGGCGGCTTTTTTTTATTTTTTTTTGTCTTTTTGTAACAAAAGGGCTTAGCTAATCGTTATCTTTATAGAAAGGCATATCAGCAGGGGATGTGGCAGACAAACTGACGCATGTGAGGTCGTTATATGTCTTTGTTCCAGAAATTTGGCGCCTATCCCGAATCCCAAAAAGACTTGTTTCAGGAGCTTTACAAAAGCTTTTTCCCCATTCCTTACAAGATCGCCCTGGGGATTACCAAGAATGGGCCTACGGCAGAGGACATTGCCCAGGAAGTCTTTGAAAAGGCCTTCGGGAAACTCGACACCTTCCAGGACCAGGAGCATTTCTGCAAGTGGCTGACCCGGACAGCCCTTTGCTTGTCCATCGACCACTACCGGAATAATCGCAAAGTTGTGCTGGTAGACAGGGTATTCGAGGCTAACATTGCGGATAACTACCTGGAGCACAACCCGGAACCTTTATACCTCCGGACGGAAGAGGAGGAGATCATTATGGACCTCATAAACGTTTTAAAGCCCGACTACAGGAATGTGGTGGTGGAGAGGTTGTTCCGGGACCGCTCCTACAAGGAAATTGCCAGGGAATACAATGTAAGTGAAAACCTTTTAAGGACCCGGTACCACAGGGCGTTGGACATACTCAGAAAAATCCTGGAGACCAGGGTGTAAAGAGGGGGGGTACCCATGGATAATAAAGGCTACGATTACTCCGATATATTGTGGGCTGTCGAAAGGGTCCTGGAGGTGGATATGGATGACGGGGAGGTCCGGCCCCCTCCCGGCCAGTTTGAAAATATTATCAAGAACCTGGAAATTAAAAGAGGGAAGAAACGGCTTAAGCGCATGGCCGGAAAGGTGGGCATGGCCTGCGTCATCCTTTTGGTTCTCAGCACCGGCTTGTATATTTTTTTCCCTGAGAAGGTAACGGAGGGATGCAGGAGGCTGATAAATTCCGTCACCCATTTCTTCCCCGGAAACATTAGAATAGAGGTGCTGAAGGGGGACCACTTCCTGTCCCCCGCCCTGGAGGGGGTTCTGGACGGATTTCAGGAGGCGGTTCCCTTTGACATCAAACTTCCCGGGTATGTCCCCCCGGGGTACCGGGTATCCGACGCGTTTTTGGAGGGGGGAGGAAGGCATTTGGCCCTTACCCTGGTCTTCAGCCGGGACGGGGACAGCTTTTCCCTGACCCAGGGGGGTGGGATTCCCGTTGAAAGCCCGGGAGGGGGGCGGGGGCCGGAGAAGATAGTGGAAGTCCCGGGCGGTAAAGGCACTTTGATCCGGGGGGGAGACGGGCGGTATGCCCTGGGTTTTCAGGACCACCGGGGGGTTGTTTTCCTCCTGGAAGGAAACCTGGGGGAGGAGGAGCTACTGGAGGTGGCTTTATCCTTAAAATAAGGAAAACTCCTTCCCCGGCGGGGGGAAGGAGTTTCTTTGTCAGCTGTTTTGCAGTTCGCAGGCCATGATGGTTTGCTTGCAGAGGACTGCCGTGGTGACAGAGCCCACCCCGCCGGGAACGGGGGTCAGTTTGGCCACAATGGGCTCCACAGATTCGGAGTCCACGTCCCCGCAGTATTTGCCGGGCCTGTCGGGGTCCTCATTGATGCCCACGTCGATGACAATCTGGCCTTCCTTGACATAATCGGCATTGACCATCTTGGCCCGGCCCACGGCAGCCACCAGCACGTCGGCTTCCCTGCACACGGCGGGCAGGTTTTCTGTCCGGGAATGGCAGATGGTTACGGTGGCATGCTCCCTCAGGAGCAGCATGGCCACGGGTTTGCCCACTATCAGGGAGCGGCCCAGGACCACCACTTTTTTGCCCTTCAGAGGAATATCGTAGAACTTCAGCATATCCATGCAGGCGGTGGGGGTGCAGGGCGGGAAGCCCGTCTGGTCGTCGGCGAAGACCTTACCGGCGCTGCCCAGGGTCATGCAGTCCACGTCTTTTTCCACCGGAATCAGGCTCCGGATTTTTTTCTCATCCAGGTGCTTGGGAAGGGGGGCGAACATGAGAATGCCGTGGACATCTTTTTTGCCTCCCACTTCAACTACGGCTTTTTCCAGATCTTCCTGGCCGATATCCTGGGGGTATTCAAAAACCTCGTAATCCATCCCCACGCTGGAGCAGGTTTTCTTGGCGCCGCCTTCATAAAAAAGGTCGTCGGGCTTGGCCCCCACCCGGATAATACCCAGCTTGGGGGTGATGCCTTTAGCCTTAAGGGCCTCCACTTTCTCTACAAGCTCATCCTTCATTGCACTAGCAACAGCTTTACCTTTCAGCAGTTCAGCCATGGGTTACCTGACCTCCCAGTTTATTTTTTAATTTTACCGATGACCAGTTCCAGGGTTTCATCAGCGATTTGGCTGCCGTCCTTAACCAGGCGGTCCATCTCTTCCGTGACGGCCCCGACATATTCCTCATCCTTGATGGCCCCCAGGTTAATGATGACATTGAGGGAGCCGCTGACCAGGGCTGCCTTCAGGAAAGCCACCCCGCAGCCCACATCGGAGATGGCGATCTTTGTGCCGATCTGGCCCATCCTCTCGTGAATCTTAATGCCCTCATAGGACTTGCGCATGATTTCCATAGGTACGGAGCATGCATCTTTGGAACATTTCTCCAGGGTCTCCGCTTTGAATTTTGCCTGCTCCGGGGTATCCTTGGGAAGCCCGTAGGCTTTCGACAGGGGTGCAAAAACCTCGGCATCCTTCTCCACCAATACCTTGAGTTCCTCGATAATGGCATAACCTTTTTCCAGTAATTCTTTGACTTCATCCTCCACATCGGCAAATTTCTTTTTGCCTACCGTCAGGTTCCCCACCATGTTGGAAAGGGCCATACCGATGGCGCCTCCCATGGCCGCCGCTCCGCCGCCCCCCGGCACAGGGGCTTTTGAAGCCAGGACTTCCAGGAATTCACTGCACTTTTTCTCTACCATGGTCATAAAAGACATTCCTCCTTTTACCCATTTATTTTTTGCCGGCTTGTTAAACCTGTAACTATATTTTTCTGCACAAACCTTTTATTATCCTGCAAAGTATTTAAAATATGGAGGATAAAGCCTTAAAAGGAATTGCGGCCCCGGCGGCGAAAAAGAAATAGGTCGAGCAAAGGAGGCATTCAAATGACTTATGATTTTTCCCGGATAACTGAACGGCGGGGCACCGGCTGCCTCAAGTGGGATGATACGGAAAGAATATTCGGAGTTGGGGATATCCTGCCCCTGTGGGTGGCGGATATGGACTTTCAGGCCCCCCGGGAGATCCGGGAAGCCTTGGAAAAAAAGGCGGCCCACGGCATCTACGGGTATGCCGCCAGCTGCCCGGGATACTACAGGGCCCAGGGGGAGTGGCTTAAGAAGCGTTTCGGCTGGGAGATTGAGGAGAACTGGCTCACCATATCCCCCGGGGTTATCCCGGCCCTGAACACTATCATCCGGGCCTTTACCAGCCCCGGGGACAAGGTTCTTCTCCAGACCCCCGCCTACCCGCCCTTTTTTAAAGCCATAGAAAACAACGGCTGCCGGGTTTTGACAAACCCCCTGAAGGTGGAGGGGGGGAGGTACCGCATGGATTTTGCCGACCTGGAGGCCAAACTCGATTCCGGTGTTAAACTTTTTATCCTGTGCAGCCCCCACAACCCTGTAGGAAGGGTCTGGGAGGAGGAAGAGCTCCGGCAGCTGGGTGAAATTTGTTTCCGGCGCCGGGTGCCGGTGGTTTCCGATGAAATCCACGGCGACCTGGTCCTTTCGGGCCGCCAGCT
>SLHK01000058.1 GCA_007136165.1 Syntrophomonadaceae bacterium | reverse complement strand
CGGTTGTTCCGGTTGATAACCCGCCGGTAGAGGTCGTTCAGGTCAGAGGTGGCAAAACGGCCGCCGTCCAGCTGCACCATGGGCCGCAGGTCGGGGGGTATGACGGGAATGACCTCCAGGACCATCCAGCTGGGACAGTTGCCGGAAGCCCGGAAAGCCTCCACCACCTCCAGGCGCCTCACGGCCCGCACCTTCTTTTGACCCGTTGAATTCCGCAGTTCGCTGCGCAGTTCCGTGACCAGCTGCTCCTGGTCAATTTCATCCAGCAATTTCTTTATGGCTTCCGCTCCCATCTCCGCTTTGAAGCCGCGCCCCCTGCGGAAGAGGCCCTCGTACTTATCCCGGTATTCCCGGAATTCCAGCTCCGTCAGGAGCTGTTTCTTGAGAAGCCCCGTATCACCGGGGTCTAAAACCACGTAAGAAGCGAAATAGAGGACTTTCTCCAGGGAACGGGGGGACATGTCCAGAAGCAGCCCCATACGGCTGGGGATTCCCTTGAAGTACCAGATATGGGAGACGGGGGCCGCCAGTTCTATATGCCCCATCCGCTCCCGTCGGACTTTGGCCCGGGTCACTTCCACACCGCAGCGGTCGCAAACGATCCCTTTGTAGCGGACCCGCTTGTACTTGCCGCAGTGACACTCCCAGTCCTTCTGGGGCCCGAAGATTTTTTCACAGAAGAGGCCTTCCCGCTCAGGTTTCAGGGTCCTGTAGTTTATGGTTTCCGGCTTTTTAACTTCTCCCCTGGACCACTCCCTTATCTGCTCTGGTGAAGCCAACCCTATCTTTAATGAATCGAAGTTGTTTACATCAAACACAGGATTATCTCTCCCTTCCTGTTTTAATGGAGTTCCTGCTGAAAAACCCGGTGACTGCCCTTTAATTGCTTTCTTCCTCCTCTTTTTCATCCAGGTCCTCGTCATCGTCGTCAGTAAAATCGCCTTCTAAAAGGGCAATCTTTTCCAGGCCTTCTTCGCTGGGGTCGTCTTCATCCCCCTCCGTAGAAAAATCCCTGCGGGTGGGCAGCAGCACCTCGTCCCCGCCGTCTTCCCCGTCATCTCTTTCCTGGCCCTCTATATTGACCTCCAGTTCCACGGAGTCCATATCATCGCCGGAATCCTTGATCTCCATTTCGCCCGCCTCTTCGCTGATAACCTTGACATCCAGGCCCAGGCTCTGAAGTTCCTTGACCAGGACCTTGAAGGACTCGGGGACCCCCGGTTCGGGAATGTTTTCCCCCTTGACAATGGACTCATAGGTCTTGACCCGGCCCACCACGTCATCGGACTTGACGGTAAGGATCTCCTGGAGGGTGTAGGCAGCACCATAGGCTTCCAGGGCCCATACTTCCATTTCCCCGAAGCGCTGCCCTCCGAATTGGGCTTTCCCTCCCAGGGGCTGCTGGGTTACCAGGGAATAGGGCCCCGTGGAGCGGGCATGAATCTTGTCGTCCACCAGGTGAGCCAGTTTCAGCATATACACGTAACCGACGGTTATCTCCTGATCAAAGGGTACCCCCGTACGCCCGTCATAAAGGCGGGACTTGCCGGAGCGGGGGAGGGCCGCTTCCTCCAGGGCATTAAAAGTATCATCCTCGTTGGCCCCGTCGAAGACGGGAGAAGCGATGTAGAAGCCCAAAACCCGGGCAGCCCAGCCCAGGTGGGTCTCCAGAATCTGCCCCAGGTTCATACGGGAAGGGACCCCCAGGGGGTTTAAGATAATCTCCACCGGGGTGCCGTCAGGCATAAAGGGCATATCCTCTTCCGGCAGTATCTTGGCGATAACCCCCTTGTTCCCGTGGCGGCCCGCCATTTTATCGCCTTCGGATATCTTCCTTTTCTGGGCCACATACACCCTGACCAACTGGTTCACCCCGGGAGAAAGCTCATCCCCCTGGTCCCGGGAAAATACCTTTACATCCACCACCATACCCGATTCCCCGTGGGGAACCCGCAGGGAGGTGTCCCGGACTTCCCGGGCCTTTTCACCGAAGATGGCCCTGAGGAGCCTTTCTTCGGCAGTGAGCTCCGTTTCCCCCTTGGGGGTTACCTTGCCTACCAGGATATCGCCGGCCCTCACTTCGGCACCGATGCGGATTATGCCCCGGTCGTCCAAATCTTTCAGGGCTTCCTCGCCCACATTGGGAATATCCCTGGTGATCTCTTCCGGGCCCAGTTTGGTATCCCTGGCTTCCGCCTCGTACTCCTCGATATGGATGGAAGTAAAGATGTCGTCCTTAACCAGCCTTTCGCTTAAGAGGATGGCGTCCTCGTAGTTGTACCCCTCCCAGGGCATAAAGGCCACCAGGACGTTTTTGCCCAGGGCCAGCTCGCCCTGGTCCGTGCAAACACCGTCAGCCAGGACATCGCCGGCGGCCACCCTTTCGCCCCGGCTGATTACGGGGCGCTGGTTCATGCAGGTGCCCTGGTTGGAGCGCTTAAATTTCTGCATTTTGTACAGATCAAATCCGTAACCCTGGCCGTCAACGGGGTCTCCGGGAAACTCCTCCCCCGTCCGGCCGTTGACCAGTTTATTCTCCTTGGCCGCCCCCTCTTCCCCGTCCCTCTTGATGACGATCTCCTCCGAGGTTACCCGGTAGGCAACCCCGCCGGTTTGGGCAATGATCATGACCCCCGAATCCCGGGCTGTTTTTCCTTCCATGCCGGTACCCACCAGGGGAGCCTCCGTCTTCATAAGGGGAACAGCCTGTCTCTGCATGTTGGAGCCCATGAGGGCCCTGTTGGCATCGTCGTTCTCCAGAAAGGGGATCAAAGCAGTGGCCACACTGACCAGCTGCTTGGGGGAGACATCCATAAAGTCGATCTCCCGGGGCGGTTTGGCCAGGACCTCATGCTTGAAACGGCAGGTTATCCGCTCATTGATGAACTTACCCTCGTCATCTAAAAGGGCATTGGCCTGGGCCACCACAAAGTTGTCCTCATCATCGGCGGTCAAATAAACGATCTCCGCCGTAACCCGGCCTTCCTCCTTGCTGACCTTCCGGTAGGGCGTTTCAATAAAACCGTACTCGTTAATGCGGGCGAAGGTGGAGAGGGAGCCGATGAGGCCGATGTTGGGTCCTTCCGGAGTCTCGATGGGGCACATGCGCCCGTAATGGGAATGGTGCACGTCCCGGACCTCGAAACCGGCCCGCTCCCGGCTGAGGCCGCCCGGTCCCAGGGCGCTCAAACGCCTTTTGTGGGTAAGTTCCGCCAGGGGGTTGGTCTGATCCATGAACTGGGACAGCTGGCTGCTGCCAAAAAATTCTTTTATGGAAGCGATGACGGGGCGGATATTGATGAGGGCCTGGGGGGTTATGGCCTCCACATCCTGGATGGTCATCCGCTCCCGGACCACCCTTTCCATCCGGGAAAGGCCGATGCGGAACTGGTTCTGCAGGAGCTCCCCCACGCTCCTGAGGCGCCGGTTCCCCAGGTGGTCGATGTCGTCCACGCTGCCCATCCCCGACATCAGGTTCAAAAGGTAGCCGATGGTGGCCACGATATCTTCGGGGGTTAAATGCTTTATTTTGGGGTCGATAAAATTGTTGTTCATAACCAGCTGGGGTTGGCCGTCTTCCCCCACAACTTCCACCCGGCTGATTTTATGTTTTGCAAAGGTTGCGGCCAGCCCGTCGTCCACCACCTGGCCCTTCTCCGCCAGGACTTCCCCCGTTTCCTCTACCAGCACATTTTGTGCCAGGGTAAGCCCTTTGATGCGGTAATCCAGGGAAAGTTTTTTGTTGATTTTATAACGCCCCACATAGGCAAAATCATACCTCTTGGGGTCAAAGAAGAGGGATTCAAATAGGGATCTGGCGTTGTCTACATTAAGGGGTTCTCCCGGCCGCAGACGTTTGTAAATTTCGAGAATTCCCGTTTCGAAATTTTCTGTATGGTCCTTCTCCAGGCTGGCGGCAATCCGGGGGTCTTCATTAAAGAGGTTGTTGATATCACTGTTGGTACCGTAACCGATGGCCCGCAGGAGGACGGTGACGGGAACTTTCCGGGTCCTATCCACCCGGACATAAATAACATCGTTTAAATCCGTCTCAAACTCCAACCAGGCCCCCCGGTTGGGGATTATGGTACCGCTGAAGAGCTCCTTGCCGCTGCTGTGGTCCAGCTGGCTGTTGAAATAAGCCCCGGGAGAGCGCACCAGCTGGCTGACGATAACCCTTTCGGCTCCGTTGATGACAAAGGTCCCGTTTTTCGTCATGCGGGGGAAGTCTCCCATAAAGACTTCCTGTTCCTTTACCTCCCCCGTCTCCTTGTTGATGAGGCGGACTTTTACCCGCAGGGGCACGGCGTAAGTAGCATCCCGTTCTTTACATTCTTCCACGGCATATTTCGGTTCTCCCATCTCGTAACTGATAAACTCCAGGACCAGGTTGCCGGTAAAGTCCTTGATGGGTGAGATGTCTTCAAACATCTCCTGCAAGCCTTCCTTGATAAACCAATCATAAGAACTGTGCTGGACTTCTATCAGGTTGGGCAAATCCAAAACTTCTTCGATCTGAGCGTAAGTTCTCCGCTGTCGCTTTCCCGCCTCTACCAGTTTGGCCATTAAAACGAATCACTCCCCTTAAAAGTTTTCCCTGCCGGAAGACCGGGGTCTAAACCACATTTAGCCAAGAAAGGTTTTCCTTGACTATAAAAAAAAGAAAAAGGATGCCAATATGGTAATATAGCCATATTTTTAGGTTATTATGCCCTGAAACATCTAAAAAAGGGCATGGCTAAGCAATTTTTAATATTACCACAATTGTTTTTGTTTGTCAATGATTACAAAAGCCCCAAAAAGCCGAAAGCCCATATGCGGAAAGGCGGCAAAAAAATTAAGGCACCCCGGGCAGGGGGTGCCCCTGTGTTTCCCTACTTGACTTCCACGGAAGCACCGGCCCCTTCCAGTTTCTCCTTGACCTCTTCGGCTTCTTCCTTGCTGACTTTTTCTTTCACAGCCTTGGGGGCTTCGTCCACCAGAGCTTTGGCTTCCTTCAGCCCCAACCCTGTCAGTTCCCGGACCACTTTGATAACCTGGATTTTTTTGTCTCCCGGGCCCGTCAGGACCACATCAAATTCCGTTTGTTCCTCTTCCGCTTCCTCCACGGCTCCTGCTGCCGGGGCGGCGGCCACAGCGGCGGGGGCGGCGGCAGTGACACCAAACTCCTCTTCAAAGGCCTTCACCAGTTCCGACAGTTCCAGAACTGTCATCCCCTTGACAATTTCCATTACTTCCTGTACTTTTGACATTCTCTGTATCCTCCTTAAATTTTAATGAAACTTTTTTGCATTACTCTTTTCAGGCACTCTTTTCTTTCTGCTCCCTTATGGCGTCCAGGACGTAAACCAGATTACGGATATTCCCCTGCAGTACACTGGCAAAAGCGCTGAGAGGAGACTGGAAGGCTCCCGCCACCTGTCCCAGGAGAACCTCCCTGGCGGGCAGGGCTGCCAGGGCCTTGATGGCCGCCACGTCCAGAAGGTTTCCTTCCAGCAGCCCGGCTTTAAGTTCCAGCTTGTCGTTAGTTTTGGCAAACTTTTCAAGAATCTTGGCGGCAGTCACCGGGTCTTCATAGCCGAAAGCCACGGCGGTGGGCCCTTCCAGGTGTTCCCGCAGGGTTTCATAGCCCATATCCGAGGCGGCAATTTTGGTAAGGGTGTTTTTCACCACCTTGAATTGAATGCCCTCTTCCCGAAGCTGCCGGCGGAGTTCCGTTATTTCCGACACATTCAAACCCCGGTAGTCGGTGAGAATTACCACCCGGGCACTGTTCAGCTTCTCTTTCAGAACCTTTACGGCTTCTTCCTTTTTTGCTCTATGGGTCAAAAGCTGCACCTCCTTCCCTAAAATTGTAAAAAGCCCCCGCAGACAGAGGAGGGCTGTAAATCTTTACATAAAGATATTTATCTACCCTTCACCCTCGGCAGGCGCTGTCATTAAACCCTTAAAGGTACCTGCTGTCTACGGCTGAAAACGGAGTATTCTTTTTTTCCGGGTTGGTTAGCGGCCCAGGGCAGCGGCCTTCTGGGTGTTCACCTTGACGCCGGGGCCCATGGTGCTGGATACCGTTACCGTCCGGACATACTGGCCTTTGGCCGCCGCGGGGCGGGCTTTGACCAGGGTATCCAT
>SLHK01000130.1 GCA_007136165.1 Syntrophomonadaceae bacterium | reverse complement strand
CTGCTTCTTCAGCTAGGCTCCTTATCGGGAAAGGAAAGGGCAGCAATAAAGCGGTCCTGGAACTTGGGATGGCCGGCCAGTTCCACATGGCGAACGGCGGCGGTGATGCGGTCTGCCTCCCTCAGGCTCTCCCGGGAAAGGAGGGCTTTCTGGGCGCCGGCGCCGGCAGCGTTCCCCACAGGCCGCACGGGTACCCGGGGCAAATCGGGGATGAGGCCCATGGCCTGCCCCTTGCCCACGTCGATATAATTGCCGAAGGCCCCCGCCAGCAGGATCTCCGCCACATCATCCCCGGAAATGTCCAATTCTTCCATAAGAATGTTCACCCCTGTGGAGATGGCTCCCTTGGCCAGCTGGACCGCCCTGATATCCCCCTGGGAAATATAGATGCCCTTTCCGGCGGAAGTCAGCCGGAAGACCCGCTGCTCCTCCACCTCTTCGAGGCTTGAGGCCAGTTTCGGGCTGCCTCCCGCCGCCAGAAACTCTTCCCTGCTTAACAGGCGCCCGTTAGGTTTGACCATGCCCACCCGGAGCATCTCCGCCAGGCACGCCACCAGGCCGGAACCGCAGATGCCGGCAGCTTTCTGGCGGCCTATGATTTTTAGAAATACCTCATCGGATGCAATGTACAGGTCTTCGATGGCCCCGTCGGTGCCCCGCATGCCAAAGGTTATCCCTGCCCCTTCCAGGGCGGGGCCGGCGGCGGTGGAGCAGGCCAAAAGCCTGTCCCGGTTTCCCAGGACAATCTCCCCGTTGGTACCGATATCTATGACCATGCGCAGCTTCTTGGAATTCCTCACCTTTGAGGCTAAAAGGACCCCGGTGGTATCGGCTCCCACGAACCCCCCGATGAGGGGCAGGAAAACGACGTACCCGGCGGGATTCAGGGACAGGGGCAGTTCCGCTGCCGGCAGGGTCAGTTTATGCAGTATGGTGGAGGTAAAAGGGCTGCGCCCCAGGTAATAAGGGGAGAGCCGGCAGAAGAGATGCTGCATGGTGGAGTTCCCCACCAGGGTCACCAGGTAGACCTGCCCGGGGGAAATGCCCGCTTCTCCGGCGGCTTCCTGCAGAACCCCTTCCAGGGTCTCCATGATGAGGCCGTGGAGCCTGGAGAGCCCCTCTTCCGTCATGGCCGCATCGATGCGGGACATGACGTCGGCCCCCACGGTGTTCTGCCTGTTCAAGGCGGAGGCCACGGAAACCTGGGACCCGGTGCTCAGGTCGTACAGGTAGGCCGCCACGGTGGTGGTGCCGATATCTACGGCCAGGCCGTAAAAATCCCCGGTGGTATCGCCTTCCTCCAGGGAAGCCAGGGTATCCTGAAAGATAACTGCAGTGGCCCCCCGGCGGCTCCGGAGGCGGGCGGAGAGAGAGCGCAGGGCCTGCAGAGAAGGCGGTGTCAGCCCGTGGATTTCCAGGGCCAGCTTCAGGCGCTCGAAGTCCCCGTCACTTTCATATTCTTTTAGCTTTGCCGCCGGCAGAAAAACTTTTTTTAGCACCGGATCCAGCCTCACCCTGCCCAGGGTGCCCCCTGTCAGAATGACTGCATCTTTTTTTAAAAGCCGGGCAGGGATATGGACGGAGGCATGGGCTGTCAGTTCTTCCTGGCAGGCCAAAACCTCCCGGGCTTCCCGGCCCTCTTCTTCCACCAGGACGGTGCATTTACCGCAGCGGCCCCGCCCCCCGCAGACCAGGTCCAGGGGAAGGCCCGCCGCTTCCGCGGCGGCGGAAATCTTTGTGCCCGGCGGATAATGGGCTGTTATTTTCTGGGGCATAAACGTTACTTTAACCATAACTTCCTCCTCAACCATAGTATCTTCTCATCTTCCTGACGGCAGGCCCTAGCGTTGAAAAGGGTTGAAACGCTTTTTCTTTTTGAGTAGGATTATCTCCCCCGAGACCTTCCCCCCGGAGATCGTTAAAATGCCGCAGGAGGGATACTCCTCCCGCCTTTTATCGGTGGGGGAACCGGGGTTAAAGAGGAGAACTCCCCCATATATAGTGTTACAGGGCATGTGGCTGTGGCCAAAAACGACGCAGTGGGGCTTTTCTGCAGAAAAAGCCCGGTAAGCCCTTTCCATGGTAGTTGCCCTGGGCCCATGGCCGTGAATAAGGCCTACCCGCACCCCCTCAAACTCCAGCAGCTTTCGCTCCCCCAGGCGCCTCTCCAGGTGGGGAGGGTCCATATTCCCCGCCACCGCTTCCACGGGAGCCAGTTCCATGAGGTCCAGGAGGACATCTTCCCGGGCCAGGTCGCCGGCATGCAGGATCACATCCACACCCTTAAAGATTTCAAAGATCTCCCGGGGGAGGGACCGGGCCCTGCTGGGTATATGGGTATCGGAAAGCACACCAATTTTTACTCTATTTTCCACACCTGCCAACTCCCTCCCTGAGCTCTCTACCTTTCAAGCTGCAGTTGGATTTTTCCATCCCGGAAGGCATAGGGGGTATCAAACTCCGCCAGAAGCTTCCCCAGGAGGGAAGCCAGGTCCTCCGCCTCCCGGCCTTCCGGAAGGTAGGGCTGGCTGTCCCCGCCCCTGACGGGCAGAAGGGCGACAGAGGTAAACTCGCCCTGGTGGAAGTCGGCCTCCAGGATCAGGGTATCGTGGGTCTTGGGGTTAATAAAGGGGTAGAAGATAAAATTTCCCAGACTGTATACTATAGGCTTTCCCCGGTAAATCTCCACCCCCTGGGGGACGTGGGGGTGGTGCCCCAGAATCATGTCCGCCCCCGCGTCAATGGCCAGGCGGCCCAACTCCTGCTGCTGGGCGGTAATCCTGTAGGTGTATTCGATTCCCCAGTGAAATGAGACCAGAAGCAGGTCCACCTCCGGGCGCAGCCGGCGGATATCTGCCTCGATCCTGTCCCGGTCATGGATGAGGGCGGCGCCGGGGGCGTCGGGGGCAGCCCCCCAGATAGGGCGAAAGGAGGCGGGAACGGCAAAGTCGTCGGTATAGGCCAGAAGGCCCACCCTGTAGCCTGCTGTCTCCAGTATGGCGCCGGCATGGGCCTGGTCCAGATTCCGGCCGGCCCCGGCGTGGTAAATCCCGTGTTCATCCAGGATATCCAGGGTATCTTCCAGGGCTTCGGGCCCGTAATCCATGATGTGGTTGTTGGCCAGGGACACCAGGTTCACCCCACCGTCTATGAGGCCGGCGGCGGAAAAGGGAAGGGCCCGGAAGGTGTACCGCTTCCCGGGCAAGGCCTTTCCCCTCTGGGAGATGGGGGATTCCAGGTTGCCAAAGACCACATCCCCCTGCCTGAGAATGTCCCCCACCCGGGCAAAGGGGTAGGCGGGGTCGTATTCCGTAAGCCTTTGCTTTGTCAGCTGATCCAGCATGATATCGCCCACGGCATAAATCTTCAAGGGGGGCCGGGGCCGGGTGGTGAACTCCAGGGTTACTGCCTCCTCCAGAACTCCGCCTAACAGGCAGCGGACCCCCTCCGAAACGGTAACCAGGTAGCGGGTGTGGTAATCCAGGGGTATGCTGGGTATAAAATGTACTTTTTCACCCTCCACCTCCAGGCGCCCCGGAATCTCCGGGTAGATGCTGAAGCGGCCCTCCAGGGTCTCGGGGTCGGGAAGGTCCGCCAGCTCCAGGGTAATGAGGGTTTCTATGTCCACCCCTTCCCCCTGGGGGAAAAAGCCCACGAACTCCAGGGATTGGGGAGGCAGGTCGCCCTGCTCCGGCAGAAAAGCCCGGGGCAGCCAAAAGGTCAGCAGCACCAAACTCATTAGGGCGATAAATAGCTTTGCGGCTGTTTTCATGTCTCCTCCTGGTGGGAAAATTTAAAGGATATCTGTCTGATGGGCAGGGAACACCGGCATTAACCAGGCCCCGGGGCTGGGTTAAAAGATTTGCTGCTCCCGGGAATATCCCGTCTGAGACTTCGCTTCCCCCTACTTATTTTCTCCATTTCCCGGGAAATGTCCTGTATTTTTTTGCCTTCCGGCAGGAATTTTGTCTCTGCGCTCTCAAGGGTGCCCGACCCCCATGCCGGCCCAAGTATTTTTTTGCCTTCCGGCAGGAATTTTGTCTGCCGGTGCCCAAGGATACAGGGAGGTGATTTGAAGTGCCGAAGACAGAACAGCGCTTCTTGCTTGTGACCCCGCCCCTTCCCCTTCTTCTTATCTCAGCCCTTCTCCTTCTTTATATCTGCGCCCTTGTCCCCCTTTTGGCGGGCTGCCGGCAGGAGCCCGAACCCCCGGAGGAAAAAACCACCCTCTCCCTCCTGTCCGGGGGCAGCGGCAGCCGCTATGCTTCCCTGGGCCAGGAAGTGGCAGAGCGGATCAATGCCAGGAGCGAAACAATTTCCGTGGTTCCCAGGCTTTCCGCCGGGCCCGAGGCCAACCTGCGCCTCCTGGCGGAGGGCAAGGGCCAGCTGGCCCTTATAAGCGCCGACCTGGTCTACTATGCCGGAAAAGGAACAGAAATGTTCGCTCATGCTCCTGCCAAAGGAGATATATCCTTTCTGGCCCTGCTGGAACTGGAGCCCCTCTTTATCCTGGGCCGTCAGGACGGTTCCCTGGTGGATGCCGCCGGCTTGGAAGGAAAAACTATTTCCGTGGGGCAGGGCGGCAGCCGGACCCAGATTCTGGCCCGCCGTCTCCTGGAGGCCTTTGAATTTGGCCCCGACTCCGCCCGCCTGTACTACCTGAGGGAAAGGGAAGCCTTACGCTCCCTTGAAGAGGATGAACTGGATGCCGCCTTTTACCTGTCTCCCTTTGCCGGAGGGGATGGAAGCCAAGAAATAGCAGTCATCTCCTTTACCTCCCGGCAGGAAGAGGCATGGAAGGAAGCCCTGCCCTTTGCGGAGGCAGCCCGCATCCCCGCCGGGGCCTTTGCGGGCCAGGAGGAAGACATTTCTGTCCCCGGCATACCCCTGTTTCTGGCAGCAGCCAAAGACCTGGAGCCGGAAATTCTTAATGACCTGCTCAAGGCCCTTAAGGAAACACCCTATCAGGTAGTGGCCCTTAAACCACCCCCTTATCCTCCATATGGATACAGGTGAAACGGGGGCGACCCCAAGACAAGGACTTAGGCGAGGGGGTAGCGGCGGAAGATGGCCAGGCCGGCCAGGAGGCAGAGGCCAGCCACGGGGCCGATGAGGAGGATGCCCAGGTAGCTGTCGGCCGAGTAGCCGAAGGCCTCCAACTGCAGGCCCAGGACCAAAGCCGACAGTCCGATGGTCCCCTTCATAACCAGGCCCTGCATCCCGTAGTAGACAGCCTCCCTCCGCTGTCCCGTATTCCTTTCATCCTCGTCGGTAATGTCGGCCAGCAGGGCATTGGGGAGGATAAAGAGGCCCGCCAGGGGGATGCCGGCAGCGGCGATAAAAGCCATGCCCTGAACGGCCACGGGGATGAACCCCGGCCAGGAGCCCACGCTGGCCATGCCCATGAGGAGAAGGGAGGAGCAGAGCATGGTGACGCTGAAGGTATATTTTTTGCCCTTGACAAGGGAAAGGCGGCGCACCAGGGGGAAGCTGGCCAGGGCCACCAGCATGGCCAGGACCAGGGCGATGCCCACCATGGATTCGCTGAGGCCTATCTGGACCGTGGTGATATAGGGAATGCCCATTAGGACAAAGTTGAACCCGAACCAGAAAAAGGGAAGGGATAGAATGTAGGGCAGAAAAACCCGGTTCTTCAAGGTCAAGAGGAGGGACTCCCGGAAGGAAAAGGGTTCTCTGCTGCTGTCCCGGGGCGCCTCCCGCACCGTCAGGACGGGGCTTAAAAAGGAAACAAGGGCCACAGTGCCGGCAAAGATGGCCATGGCTTGAAAGCCGAACTCTTCGATAAAAAAGGCGGCTCCCAGCATGGCGGTGGCCACGGCGGCGATGTGGGCCAGGGCGATGCCCTCTGCCGCCCGCATCCTTTCACCGGGAGTGGTGGCAATCTCCGGCATCAGGGCCAGAAAGGGGCAGGTAATGACCGTCAGCCCTAAAAACATCAACCCCAGCATGGCCATGAGATAGACGGTGTTAAGGACGGCGGGGCCCGGGACGGGGGGGTACCAGATAAAAATGAAGGCCAGCACAGTGGGCAGGGCCCCGGCGGCAATAAAGGGGATCCTTCGCCCGTAGGGAGAGCGAAACCCGTCGCTCCACACAGAAATCAAAGGGTCGGTAAAGGCGTCTACAAT
>SLHK01000090.1 GCA_007136165.1 Syntrophomonadaceae bacterium | reverse complement strand
TGCTGGTTTCCCACCGGGTCATCATCAAGCTTCTCCTTTTGTGGGCGGTAGGCGGCAGCAGCAGGGATTTCTGGAAAATCCGCGTGGATACCTGCTCTTTGAGCTCTTTTCTCGTAAGAAACAAATACTGCGTCGTCGAGAAAATAAACGACACCTGCCATTTACGGAAGCTGTCTGTTCCCCAGGGCTCCGATTTCTAGAGGCCTTCAGTCCAGGCGCAGGTTTTGTGTAAATTCAGCCATAGCCGAGGCGGACTTCTGCCAGTTTTTAACCTCTTCGTCATCAAGATGGAAGGGGATTTTTCTTTCTATCCCCCCCCGGCCCACGACACAGGGGATGCTGAGGCAGACATCTTCCACCCCGTATATGCCCTGTACGGAGGTGGAGACAGTGAGGATGGAGCGCTCACCCCTGAGAATTGCCCGGCAGATCCGGTTCAGGGCCAGGGCCACGGCATAATAAGTGGCGCCTTTCTTTTCAATGACGTCATAGGCAGCATCCCGCACCTGGCGGGCCAACTCCTCTTTGATCTCCCGGGTCAGGGGTTTTTCCAGGTCATCTTCAAAGTACTCATCCAGGGGAGTACCTGCCACGTGGGCCCGGCTCCAGGCAACGAACTCCGTGTCCCCGTGCTCTCCCAGGACGTAGGCATGGATGTTGCGCGTGTCGATTTCAGCCTGAAGGCTCAGGGCATGGCGCAGCCGGGAGGTATCCAGAACTGTGCCCGAGCCCATCACCCGGCTGTCGGGAAATTCCGATATCTGCAAAGCGGCATAGGTGAGGACATCAACGGGATTGGTGACCACGATGAGAATGCTGTCGGGAACCTGGGCTACTATCTGGGGCACAATATCTTTCATTATGGCCGTATTCTTGTGTACCAGGTCCAGCCGGGTTTCCCCTTCATTTTGGGCTGCGCCGGCGGTGATTATGACGATATCCGCCCCGGGCAAATCCTCATAACCCCCGGACCGCACATTTACCAGGTAGGCCAGGGGCACCCCATGGCTTAAGTCCATGGCCTCCCCTTCGGCCCTGTCCTTGTTCTTGTCAATCAAGAGCAGCTCCAGGGCCACTCCCGACTGAAGAAGAGAGAAGGCGGTGGCCGAACCCACCATTCCTGCACCTATAATGGCAATCTTACTTCTTTTGTACAAAGTTATTCCTCCTTTTGCTGGTGCCGGGCCTTGACTTAGTGACTTAACAATAACAATGGTGTCAGTTCTTATGTTTCAAAGCAAACAGGCCTGAACAAGCCCGCAAATCACGCTTCTTCCGCCGGCCTTTATGGCTCAATAACATTACCCCTGGTAGTTTTCCCAGATAAAAGCGACTTAACCGCATGAATGCTGCCCGGACATCATCTCCCCTAAATTGGGTTAGCTTTACATTCTTGCTGGAAAATGCTACACTTTATCCTGAGGTCGTGATGCTTTACCTGGTCCCGTAGCCGGATCTGCTCCAGGCAAAAACCCCTATGGAGGCGAAAACGACCATGAACAGAGAACAGGCCTATGAAATGGTGAAAAAGAATGTAAAGAACAAAAACCTGGTTAAACATATGCTGGCGGTGGAGGCAGTCATGAAGGCCCTGGCCCGGCACCTGGGGGAAGATGAGGAAATGTGGGGCCTGGCCGGGTTGGCCCATGATGTGGACCTGGGGAAGACTTTGGATAAACCCCGGAGGCACGCCATCGTGGGGGGCGAAATGCTGGAGAAGGCAGGGGCAACACCGGCAGTGGTCCAGGCGGTGCGGGCCCACAACCACGTCCTCAACCTGCCCCGAAAAAGTCCCATGGACAAGGCCCTTTACGCCGCCGACCCCCTTACAGGCCTTATCGTGGCGGCTGCTTTGATTCACCCTGCAAAAAAATTAGAGGCCCTGGATAAAGATTTTGTCCTCAACCGCTTTAAAGAGAAGCATTTTGCCAAAGGGGCCGGCAGGAAGCAAATAAGTGCCTGCAGCGAGCTGGGCCTTTCCCTGGAGGATTTTATTGATTTGGGCCTTGAGGCCATGCAGGCAGAAGCAAAAAACCTGGGCCTCTAAGGCCGGCCCGGCTTAAAATCATTCAAGAAGATGTTATTCACCAGTAAAGGGAGGAAAACTATTGAGTTCCCGTACCAAGATAACAAAAGTAATGCGTCAAAAAGCCTACAAACCATTAAACTTCAAAGAGCTAACCGATCTTTTTAACATCCAGGACAAGAGGAGCATGAAAAGCCTCCAAAGCCTCCTGGACAGCATGGAAAAAGAGGGGGAAATCATCAAAACCCGCTACCAGCGTTACGGTCTGCCGGAGAAAATGAACCTGCTGGTGGGCACTGTTCAGGGCCACACCAACGGGTTTGCCTTCATCCTTCCCGATGACCCCCGGGAAGAGGACATCTTTATTCCCGCCGCCGCCCTCCAGGGCGCCATGCACGGAGACCGGGTGGTGGCCCGCATCCACGGCTCCCGGGGCCGCAGCAGGGAAGGAGAAATTATCCGCATCCTCAATAGGGCCAACCAGAACCTGGTGGGTAAATACGAAACCAGCAAGCACTTTGGCTTTGTTGTCCCCGACGACAAAAGGATTTCCCTGGACGTTTTCATCCCCCGGGGGGCCTCCAGAGGTGCAAAGACAGGGGATAAGGTGGTGGTCCGCATCACCCGCTGGCCTGAACCCCGCCGCAACCCCGAGGGGGAGGTGGCAGAAGTCCTCGGCCCCGCCAATGCTCCCGGGGTGGACAACCTCTCCATCATTAAAAAGTATGACCTTCCGGAAGAGTTTCCCCCGGAAGCCGTCGACCAAATCCATACCCTTCCCACCGACCTTCAACCCGAAGACTTTAACCATCGCCAAGACCTTCGGGACCTCCTCACCATTACCATCGATGGTGAAGATGCCAAGGATTTAGACGACGCCGTTTCTCTGGAGACAAATGACGCCGGCAACTTCCTCCTCGGTGTCCACATCGCCGATGTGGCCCACTACGTCCGGGAAGGGAGCCCCCTGGACCGGGAAGCCCTGGAGCGGGGGACCAGTGTTTACCTGGCGGACCGGGTTATCCCCATGTTCCCCCCGGAGCTCTCCAACCATCTCTGCAGCCTCAACCCCCACGTGGACAGGCTGACCCAGAGCGTCATTATGGAGATCACCCCGGAGGGCCGGGTGGCAAACCACAAATTCTCTCAAAGCATCATCAAAATAGACGAGCGAATGACCTATACTTCCGTCAGGGGAATCCTGGACGAACAAAAACCGGAACTCATAGAGCGTTACCGACCCTTAATTGACCTGCTGCAGCGGATGGCCCGCCTGGCCCGCACCCTCCGCCGCCGCCGTATGGACCGCGGAGCCATTGACTTTAATTTTCCGGAAGTGAAAGTAATACTTGACCCCGAAGGTAAACCCCTGGAAATAAAACGCATGGAGCGAAGCATTGCGGAAGAAATCATCGAAGAGTTCATGCTAATCTGCAACGAAACGGTGGCAGCCCATTTTCACGGATTAAAGACACCCTTTCTCTACCGCATCCACGAAAGACCTCTGGGCGAAAAAATGCTGGCTTTCCGCGACTTCATTTACAATTTGGGCTATTTTATCCCCGGAAACCCCAAGAAAATTGATACCCACCACCTGCAGAAACTCCTCAAAGAAGTAGCCGGCAAAAAAGAGGATAAGGTGGTCAATACCATCGTGCTGCGGACCCTGCAGCAGGCCCGGTACTCCGAAACCCATACCGGCCATTTCGGCCTGGCAGCAGAAAATTACTGCCACTTTACCTCCCCCATCCGCCGCTATCCCGACCTGGTCATTCACCGCATTTTTAAAGATTCCCTCAACGGCGGGCCCGACAAGAAGAAGCAGAAAAAGCTGCAGAAGAGGCTTCCCGACATTGGCCGCCACACGTCCCAGCGGGAGCGCAGGGCCATGGAAGCGGAACGGGAGAGTGTGGACTACAAAAAAATTCAGTTTATGGAGGACCGCGTCGGGGAGGTTTTCCCCGGCACCATAAACGGTGTTACGTCTTTCGGCTTTTTTGTGGAACTGGAAAATACCGTTGAGGGCCTGGTCCATATCAGCACCATTGAGGACGACTACTACCGCTACATCGAAGAGAAATACCTTCTCAAGGGAGAAAGGACCGGCCGCACCTTCGGGATAGGCGACGAAGTGGAAGTCAAGCTCATCCGGGCCAACAAGGAGGACCTGCAGGTGGATTTTCAATTGATGGGTAGCGCCTTGCCGGCTGCTCCCGGGCGGCCATAACTCTTATTTAAATACCCGGAAACCTTAGGAAATCTTCCTGCACCTCCACCCTCACCTCGCCATTTACCTCCGCACAGGCCCAATATAATTTGACCAAAGTGCTTCACGGTGCTATAATGTAAGTTGCCGTAATCGCAAGTCATTGCCCTATCTGCAGGACAGCGGATAGGGCAAGTTTTCCTAAAGGATGGTTTCTATGGCTGAGGGAGTAAAAGTACTGGTCCAAAACCGCAAAGCCCGTCACGACTACCACATCGAGAAAACCCTGGAAGTGGGTATTGTCCTCCAGGGCACCGAGGTTAAGTCTATCCGGGCGGGGAAAGCTAATCTAAAGGACAGTTATGCCTCAGTTGAAAACGGCGAGCTTTTCCTGTATAATATGCATATAAGCCCTTATGAACAGGGGAACCGTTTTAACCACGATCCCCTGCGGGTCAGGAAGCTTTTGGCCCATAAAAGGGAACTTCGGCAGCTGATTGGGCTGACGCAGCAGAAGGGTTTTACCCTTATCCCCTTGAAGATGTATCTTTCCAAAGGGTTCGTGAAGCTGGAACTGGCCCTGGCCAAGGGCAAAAAGCTCTACGACAAGCGGGATGACCTGGCGGAAAAGTCAGCCAAGAGGGAGATGGAGAGGGCCTTTCGGGAAAAGCAGAAGTATTGATTATGGGGGCGTTTTGGATTCGACGGGGGTAGTATTGTCAGTAGAAGCGGGTCCGGGACCATGGCCCGGTCATCAACATGGAACCTAAAGTAAACGCTAACGATAACTTAGCATACGCTGCTTAATTAAGTAGCGCATCCGCCCGGTCCGCTCCTGGGGGACCGGATCACGGGTGTCATAATACCGGGATACTTCTTCCAAGGCTGGCTGACCGCGGAAGAGGGAAACTAATCAGCCTGGCCCGATAATCCCCGGCTTCGGGAGGGTTAAAGGGCGAGATCAAACCTGAAGCTACATCCGTAGAAACTGCTGTGGGTACACCTTCGGACGCGGGTTCGAATCCCGCCGCCTCCACCAAACCATAAACAAAACTCAGGGTTAAACCTTGAGTTTTTACTTTATAAGAATGAAGACTATCTTACTCTTTTCAGTATAATTTCTTCATGTTTAGCTACTTCAGTTTCTATTCTATCTAATTTTTCTGAGTTTTGTTTGTATCCGTCAAATAACGCACCAAGTTTGTGTCCATGTTCATTTTTGATGGCCATACTCAAACAAGGTGTCAAAATAGCTGTTGTCCCATTTTGTTGGGGTAGGTGTCCAAGCTCCTTCAATACCGCTGGTTTTGGTATCACGGCTTTTGCCGCTACCAAAACTACTCTTCCAATTGAGCCCCTGCTCTTCGATGCTGGCACCCTCGGGCCCTGGACCCAAATGGTGGGAATCCTCTGCAGCACCGCGGCATTTCCCGAATGTGTGACCTCCGGCAACTAGCGCCGCGGTCTATTCGTCGTTCATAGCCACACGAGCAAAGGTTTCTCGAACATCACGGCCTGAAGCGACGGCATCCGGTTGACCGTTGGGCCCTTCAGGGTTTTAGGTTCGCTTAACTCTACAACCTTTCCTCCCCTTTTGACACCAATTATAGGGTAATAAAATCCTCATAGATAGCATAAATGCTCGGCTTGCTTTAGATAAACCTCATAAATTATGAGGCTTTTTTATTTTGGAAATAAGAACAAAAAGAATCTTTTGGAAATTGCTAATAGATTCCTGCGCATTATGCCTGATAATATGTTAAAAAATGCCTTAATGCCTGCCCCGAAAATCCTCAAAGAGCCATGGAAAAAGTATTTAAAAGCCAAATCAAGGGGACCTGTGAGGTAGCTCTAAAAACAAAGAAGGAGCATCTTTTTGTACATATTGAAGCTGTGACCTTTGAGGATGGGCAAAAATGTCGTATTGCAGTTATAGATATTACTGATCGAAAGCAGGCAGAGAAGGCGTTATCCTT
>SLHK01000212.1 GCA_007136165.1 Syntrophomonadaceae bacterium | reverse complement strand
TGGAAATCATCCGGCCGGAGCGGACGGAAATTGTGGCAGTCCGCTTCTTTCAGGATTTTACCTCCGCTCAATTCACGGGGAAAGGGCTGAATATGGACAGTAGATTCCACTTCTATCATGGCGACCACCAGGTCCTGTACATTAAAATCCCTCCGAACCTCCAGGTGGATACGGATGAAAGCACCATGCACAATATATCCTATGTCAACAAATAAAATCCAGGGTCAGCCTTGAGTTATTTACTTCCCTACTGCCGGGGTCGGCCTGAGTTATTAATAATATCTCAGGTCTTGACCCCTTTATTTATTACTTTTCAGCAGGTCTT
Source organism: Syntrophomonadaceae bacterium (assembly GCA_007136165.1). Classification (GTDB taxonomy): domain Bacteria; phylum Bacillota; class Dethiobacteria; order PWVN01; family PWVN01; genus PWVN01. Next base: position 5,945 of record SLHK01000212.1, on the reverse strand, counting down.
TTTACGATGTGAAAATATATTTTACTATATTGCAATTACCCTATAAATATGGCAAAATTACTTTACAATAGAAAAGGAGTCCTAAATAAAGAGCGGAGCTGAAAAACCCTTCAGAGAAAATAAAAGGGAGGCATCAAAAATGTCCAGTATCATCTGCGATTGCGGTAAGGTGTTGGAGATGAGAGTCAAGTTGGTGGGTTTGAGTCCAGCTGTAACATTCTTTGATGAACACGGACTGGAACTGAAATGCTGCCCCCGTTGCTCCAGAGAGGTTAAAGGGTTGCAAGAGAAAGTTATTGGTATTCGAAGCCTCATTCAGAGGTGGGGGCCGGGTTCCCGGAGGTCAAAAATTTAGTAGCCGCCCCTCTAACTGGAAATGCCAATATGACAAATACCCTGGACGATGAAGTATGGCTAAATCCAGAGCATACAAATGCAATCACCAAGCACAAGCCCTTGTATCCAAGCGAGGTCGCTAATGTGGCTGCCTGATGTAACTATACAAACAAGTCTCGGTTATTAAGTATTGCTAAAGTAATTAAACCACAGGCTATAGCTTATTCAAAGGCGAAACTTCTTCGCCTTTTTTTCTGGCCTCACCCTATGCAATGGCCTGCCGTATTTTGTCCAGGGTAATACATATTTTGGTTTTGACAACCCCACCCACCAGGACGAAGTAAAAATCTCAAGCCCCGGGCATCAAGCCTGCCCCCGGGGACGGGGCCCCGGGGCCGCCGCCGGGGGCAGCCCGTGGGCCTTAATTCAGCTCAAGACTGTCAACTATGGTATAATAAAAGTTGGAGACCATTTCTTGGATAGGAGGAAATTTTGTGTTTCGTAACGCTGTAAAAGTAGCCCGCCTGTTTGGAATTAATGTGGAGATTGATATAAGCTGGTTCATCGTTTTTTTCCTTTTCAGTTTCACCCTGGCCGGCAACTACTTTCCTCAACAAATTCCCGGCCTGGCCGAGACAGTTTACTGGCTCCTGGGTTTTGGCGTAACTATATTGTTTTTTGTTTCGGTTTTGGTCCATGAACTCTCTCACTCTCTGGTAGCCATTAAAGAAGGAATTCCCATAAAGACCATCACCCTCTTTATCTTTGGCGGGGTGGCACAGTTACAAGAGGAACCCAAAAACCCCACTGCAGAACTGAGAATAACCGTAGCGGGTCCACTGGCAAGCCTGGGCATGGCTGCCCTCTTTGGCCTGGCCTACCTGCTGGCACCCGCAGGACAACCCCTGACCGAAGGCCTGGCATTTCTTGCGCGCATAAATTTAATTGTGGCGGTCTTTAATCTGATTCCTGCCTTTCCCCTGGATGGTGGAAGGATTATGAGAGCTTTTCTCTGGAGACGTTGGGACAATCTATTGAGAGCCACAAAAATTGCTGTAACTACAGGCAGTTTTCTTGCTTTCTTTGTAATGGCCCTGGGGTTTTTAAGCCTTTTTCAGGGCTCGGCCTGGGGTTTGTGGTACATTATCCTGGGATGGATTATATTTCAGGCGGGCCAGAGAAGTTACGGGCAGGTGGCCATGCAGGACATCCTTTCAGGTATAAAAATTGCTGAAGTAATGAGCGAAGATGTGAAGGTTGTCCCCGCCGACCACACCATTGAAGAGCTTGTGAGCATGTTCTACCGCCACAAATTCGGTGCCTTTCCTATAATAGAAGATAACAACCTGAAAGGGCTTGTCACCATGAACCAGGTGAAAGATGTGGAACAGAGAAAGTGGGCCTTTACCCGGGTGAGGGAAATCATGACACCACTAAAAGACTGTATAATAATGAAGCCCGGTGACGAGGCGGTGGAGGCCATGATGAAGATGGCTTCCAAGGGAGAAGGACGGGTTCTGGTAATAGAGGATGGTGAGTTGGCAGGAATTTTAAGCAACACCGATATGATGCGCCTGATAAATATGAAGAATGTCTTTGGCAGATAGTAACCGGCAATTTCTGGTCGAATTTCTGTCGTAAAATATTTTTAGATAGTCTTGCCAGGGGATCTTTTGTGTGCTATGATAATCTGCAAAGCTATGAAGGAGAAAAGTAAGCAGGGGGAAGCCCTCAGGGAGGCAGTATCAGCGACTGGAAGTACTGTCGGGAAAAAGCCTGTTGAAGTTCTCTCCGGAGCTGCTGACTGAACCCCGGCCCGCAGGGCAACAAACTGCCGCCGGGAAAGTAGGTTAAGCCGGGGGTCTCTCCCCGTTAAGAAAATGAGGGGTATCGGACTGAAAAAAGTTTACATTTTACTAATCTAAAATAGTAAAGCTAAAAGGTAAACTTTTCGCCTTCGGCAAGTCCCGTACCTGAGAGGAGGACCGGTTCGACCGGCCAACCAGGGTGGTACCGCGGAAGCAACTTCACGCCCCTGAGGGCTTGAAGTTTTTTTGTTGCCTTTTTGAATCACTTCCAACTTGCAAGCGGCTTCCATCCCGCCTAAGATCCGGGGAAACGTGTTACTCCCGCTGCCTTACAACATGCATGAGGAGGAAAAGAACTATGACAGTAAATATTACTTATCTGGGACCTCAAGGTACCTTTTGCGGTGAAGCTGCCCAGGCCTGGGCCCGGTCGGCCCCGACCATAAAAAAATCAGCTCTCCTACCCTTGGCAACCCTTGAAGACATCGTAGCTTCCGTGGGGCAAAACGGGGACACTTTCGGCGTGGTACCCCTGGAAAACTCCCGGGAAGGTTCGGTGGGGTTGACGCTGGACCTGCTGGCGGAGGCCCGGGGCATCCGGATTTGCGGGGAAGTGATTATCCCCGTGGCCCATTACCTCTTTGCTCCGCCCGGCATAGCGGCAGAGGAGATTGAGGAGATCCACTCACACCCCCAGGCCCTGGCTCAAAGCCGCCCCTTTATCCTGCAAAAGTTTCCCGGTATCAAGGAGGTGCCCCACTTGAGCACAGCGGAAGCCGTGGCCGATGTGGCCCGGCGGGGAGGCAGAAAGGGCGCCCTGGGGGCGCGGGGAAGCGGCAGTCTATATGGGCTGGAAATGTTGATGCCCGTGGAAGGGCGAAGCTGTCTCAACAATAAAACCCGCTTCATCGTGCTGGGAAAAGAGGATTCACCGCCCACAGGCAGGGATAAGACTTCGCTGCTTTTTACAGTGGAGGCAGGCCCCGGCAGGCTCTATCATATACTGGAGCTTTTTGCCCGGGAAGAGATCGACCTGTGCAAAATTGAGTCCCGCCCTACCAAAAAGGAACTGGGGGAGTACATCTTTTTCCTGGATTTTGTCGGCCACCGGCTGGAAGCAAAAGCTGCCCCCGTACTGGAGGAAGTTAAGCGTAGGGCTCCCTATGTAAAAATCCTGGGATCTTACCCGGCCTATATTGAAAGAAGCGGGGACAATAATAACTCCAAGCTGGACGCCGGAATCAAATGACTCAAGGTTGATCCCGGAAGTAAAAAGTAAGTAAATAACTCAAGCCTGACCCCAGTTATGTTAACTCAGGATTGACGTTTAAAACGGTGAAAAAAGGCACCCAAAAGGGTGCCTTTTCTATATTGCTGCATTGCTATTGTTCATTTTGATTACTGTGTTGTTATTCTCTCCTATTTTTCCCTCGTTACGGGGCGGGAACGCCTTCGTTGATGGCATCCGCCAGATCGCTGATGGTGACAATCCCCAGTTCTTCAGCATCTGCCCGGCGCATCATGATGGTGTAGGTGTTGTCAAATTCCGTGTAGTCCAACCACACAATACCGTTGGCCAGGTCTTCTTCCTTGACTTTTTGGTAGCATTCCGCTGGATCTGTCAGGGGTTCTTCATGCCCCAGGTGGGCCATCCAGGCAGTGCCGGTATACTCCCAGTAGATGTCAATTTCCCCGTTTTCCAGGGCTTCCCGGGCCAGGGCCGTGCCGCCCAGGCCGGTGTTATCCACCACATTAAAGCCGTTGTCTTCCAGCAGCATCACGGCCATCTGGCCCAGCAGGAGCTGCTCGGTAAACTCCTTGGAACCAACACCTACAGGCCCCTTATCGGCGGCAGGCGGGGTTTCCCCTATGAGCCCGTGCTCCAGTAGGAAGTCCCGGGCCACATCGGCAGGCTCTTTTTCGTCGATGTCCACGGTAGCATTGAGGCTCTGCATGGTTTCCGCATCCAGCAGCGGAACCACCTGGTTCAAGATGCCCTCAATTTCCGGGTAATCGTCGAGAGTGGAAGCCAGCACGTTGGGCGAACAGTTGTAGACGGGGTGAAATTGCATGTCGTCCACCAGGTTCACCAGGTCAAAGGCGGCAATGCGGCCGTCGGTGGCAAAGCCCATGGCCAGGGGTACCTCGCCGTCACGGAGGGCGGCGTAGGTGATACCCAGGTCCATGATGACCACATCGTCAAACTCGAACCCGTACAGCTCCGCTAATCCGGGGTACCCGTCGGGTCGAACGGAATATTCGTGGTCCGTGGCAAAGACCCAGCCATCATCAGAGGCGCAGCCTGCCATAAAAATACCTGTTATCATAACTGCAGCTAACAGCAGTCCCAATTTCCATTTTATTTGACCAAACATACGTTGTTTTATCCCCCTTTAATTTTTTTACAATCTTCTTTCTGTTTGACTTAGCAATGCAGCTTCTACCTGTCCAATTACATGATCCAGAAAGATGGCCAGTATGGCGCTTAAAGCCGCGCCTGTAAGGACCAGGATGTCCCTGCGGACAGAGATACCGGTAGCAATGAGGTCCCCCAACCCCCCGGCGCCAATAAAGGTGGCCAGGGTGGCTGTGCCTACTAAGATGACCACCGATGTGCGGATACCGGCGATGATGACGGGCATGGCCAGGGGAAGCTCTATGCGGTAGAGCACCCGAAAGGGGCTGATGCCCATCCCCCGGGCCGCCTCCAGGATGTTGCCCTGAATGCTGGTGAGCCCGGCATAGGTGTTCCTCAGTATCGGCAGGATTGAATAGAGCCAGAGGGCGAACACGGCGGTGTTAAACCCCCATCCCAGATAGACGAAGAACAGGGCCAGGATGGCCAGGCTCGGTACAGTTTGCCCCACATTAACCACATTTTCCACCACCCGGCCCAGGGTCCGCAGCCGGGGCCGGGTCAGCATGATCCCCGCCGGGATGCCCACAACTATCGAAAGGCACAGGGCCGCCAGCACCATCATCATGTGCTGGCGAAAATAGAGGGTGATGTTAGGGTAAGTCAGGGCCCGGCCGGCGGTGGCGCCTCCTGGGTTGTTAACAACATAAACTATAAGGGCCAGGGCCATGCCCACCAGGATAAGGGGCAGTAAAAACCAGGAAATCCAGTTACGCTGCAGAGTTCGCATCGGCTTTTACCACCTCCAGGATATCGCCCAGGGTAATAATACCCTGGAACCGCTCCTTTTCGTCAACTACGGCCACGTAGCCTTCACCGAAGTTCAGCATTACCGAGAGCACATCGTTTAACGTGGCGTCGCTGCTGGCATAGTTGGGCAATTCCTGGCAGAGGTCGGAAGCGATTACGTCTTTTTTGCCCAGCTCCCGCAGGGACTTTTTCTGCACGTCCTGCTGAGAGATGACTCCCTGCAGCCTTTTCTGGTCATCCAGCACCATGACCACATTCATGGGGCTGTCGGCAACATAATGCTTTATTCTCTCCAGGGACTCCCCCTGCCCGACGCTGGCCACGCTCTTCTGCAGGGCAGCCTGGGCCCTGATAAGGTGCAGCCTCTTGATGGAGCGGTTGCGCCCTACCAGTTTGGCGACAAACTCGTCCTTGGGCGTGGAGAGAAGCTCTTCGGGATCGGCGTACTGCACCATTTTTCCTTCCCGCATGGCAGCGATCTTGTTCCCCATCTTGATGGCCTCGTCAATGTCGTGGGTGACAAAGACGATGGTCTTTTTGATCCGCTCCTGGAGCCGCAAAAATTCGTTCTGCAGGCGCCCCCGGGTGATGGGGTCCACCGCGCCAAAGGGCTCGTCCATCAGCAGGACCGGCGG
>SLHK01000209.1 GCA_007136165.1 Syntrophomonadaceae bacterium | reverse complement strand
CTGGAGGAATTCGTGGGCCAGGCAGGCCTGGTGGGGCCGGGGAGCCTGCTGCGGAAGGCCATCGAGGCGGACACCCTTTCATCCCTCCTCTTTTTTGGCCCGCCGGGCACGGGGAAGACGGCCCTGGCCCGGGTCATCGCCAACCATACCCGGGGCAGCTTTAAAAGGTTGAATGCCGTCATGTCCGGGGTCCAGGACATCCGCCGGGTTATTGAAGAGGCAAAAAAGGAGCTGTCCCTGGAGGGCCGCCGGACCCTTCTCTTCGTCGACGAGATCCACCGTTTTCACAAAGGCCAGCAGGACGCCCTGCTCCCGGCCGTGGAGTCGGGGGTGGTAATTCTCATCGGGGCCACCACGGAAAACCCTTATTTCACCATCAATTCGCCTCTCCTGTCCCGGTCCAGGGTCTGCGTCTTTGAGACCCTAAAGCCCGGGGAAATTGAGGATATCATCGGAAGAGCCCTGGAGGATGAGGAGAGGGGGCTGAAAAAATATAAGCCCTGCCTCACGGAAGATGCCCGCCGGCACCTGGTAAGTTTCAGCGACGGGGACGCCCGGCGGGCCCTCAATGCCCTGGAACTGGCGGTGGTCACGGCACAAAGGGGGGAGGAAGGCCAGAGGTTGGTGGACCTGGCCCACATGGAAAAGGCCCTGCAGAAGAAGTACCTGAGGTATGACCGGGACGGGGACAACCATTACCACGTTATTTCCGCCTTTATCAAATCCATCCGCGGCTCGGACCCCGATGCCACCCTTTACTGGCTGGCCAGAATGCTGGAGGCGGGAGAGGACCCCAATTTCATCTGCCGGCGGATGGTCATCAGCGCTGCCGAGGATGTGGGCAATGCGGACCCCCACGGCCTGCAGGTGGCGGTGTCCGCCGCCCAGGCCGTCCACATGGTGGGGCTCCCCGAGGGCCGCATCCCCATGGCCCAGGCTGCCGTGTACCTGGCCTGTGCCCCCAAGAGCAACGCCGCCTACCTGGGAATCAGCGGGGCCCAGGAATGCGTGCGGGCCACGGGGAGCCTGCCGGTGCCGGCCCACCTGCGGAGCGACGGCTACCAGGGGGCCAAACAGTTGGGCCACGGGATAGGATACCGCTACCCCCACGACTACCCCGGCGGGTATGTGAAGCAGCCCTATCTTCCCCCGGAAATCAGGGGCCGCCGCTTTTACGCCCCCAAGCCCCTGGGATGCGAAAAGGGCATGGGGGACAGACTAAGGGATATACGGGGCAAGAAAGATGAGTGATTCCTTCCGCACCCTGACGGCACCCGTACGGGTAAAGGTCCCGGTGGGGGCCTGCCGCTTTATCGCCTCCCTGGCACCGGCGGCGTCGGAGGCCGAAGCCCGGGATTTTATAGCTGCCGTCTCCAAAGAGTTCAACGATGCCAACCACAATGCCTTTGCCTACAAGATTGGCCTGGGAGACTCAGCCCTGCGCCGCTTTTCCGACGACGGCGAACCGGCGTCCACGGCGGGGCCTCCCATGCTGGATGTTCTGGACAAGTATGACCTGACCCAGGTAGTGGTGGTGGGTACCCGCTATTTCGGCGGAGTAAAACTGGGGGTGGGAGGGCTTATCCGGGCCTACCGGGGCTGTGCGGAAGCAGGGGTTGGGGCTGCCCCGATCGAGACCCGGTACTTTACCCGGGCCTTCCAGATCCAGGTGCCCTATGAACACGTGGGCGGCACTCTGCGGGAGATTGAAGCTCTCAAGGGTACCGTCAAGAATATTGCATACGGCTCCCGGGTTACGGTGACGGCGGTGGTTCGCAAAAAATTTGCCGGTATATTTATAAAAAAGCTGGAGGATACCAGCCGGGGGCAGGCTGAAATCAACCCCGGGGACGTTGAGGGGGGATAGGATGCAGACGGATAAGAGGAAAAGACGGGTGCTCATGGCCATGAGCGGCGGGGTGGACAGCTCTTTGGCGGCCGCCCTCCTGCAGGAAGAGGGATACCAGGTCATCGGGGTAACCATGCGCCTCTGGCACAGCCCCGAAGACCAGTCGGAGGCGGAAGGCCGGGGCCGGGGCTGCTGCGCCCTGGAGGCGGTGGAGGATGCCCGCCAGGTGGCGGCCAGGCTTAACATCCCCTATTACGTGGTCAACTATGAGGAACCCTTTTACCGGCAGGTGGTTTCCTATTTTATCCGGGAATACCAGGCGGGTCGCACACCCAATCCCTGCATCGCCTGCAACCGGTACATGAAGTTTGACCTCCTCCTAAAAAAAGCCCGGGAACTGGAGGCGGATTACGTGGCCACGGGCCATTATGCCCGCAGGGCCTATGACGAAGAAACGGGCAGGCATCTTTTGCGCAAATCCGCGGATAACAAGAAGGACCAGACCTACACCCTCTACCACATGAACCAGGACCAGCTGGCCCGGGCCCTTTTTCCCCTGGGGCCCTTCGAGAAGGAAGAAACCAGGGAAAAAGCCAGAGCCCTGGGGCTCAGGGTGGCGGGCAAACCCGACAGCCAGGAAATCTGCTTCATTCCCGATGACGATTACAAGGGGTTTTTGGAGTCGGAAACGGGAAGCACCTACAAGCCGGGGCCCATTTTCAACACCCGGGGGGAAAGGCTGGGGACCCACCGGGGGATTCCCTTCTACACCATCGGCCAGCGGAAGGGGTTGGGCCTGGCGGTGGGAGAGCCCCTGTATGTGGTGGCCATGGATGTCAACAAGAATTCCCTGGTGGTGGGCACCAGGGAAGAGACGGCCTCCAGGGGGCTGTGGGCGTCGGACTTGAACTTCATCCCCTTCGAGTCCCTTGATACCCCCCTGGAGGTGAGCATAAAAATCCGCTACAGGTCCCCGGAGAAGGGGGCTCTGGTGCATCCGCCGGAGGAGGGGGAAGCCCGGGTGGAATTTGCCGAGCCTCTCCACGCCGTAACCCCGGGCCAGGCGGTGGTCTTTTACCGGGGGGACCTGCTGGTGGGCGGAGGGGTTATCCAGAGGTCTTTTTAGCCGGGACTAGAAACAATGAGGAGGTTTGGCCCGGGGCTGGGGCTTAAGGAAACGGCCGCGGGCCGGTTTGGCCGGGCCGGGACAGGGTTTTCACGGCATGGTGCCGCATTTTTTTTGGCTAATCAGGGAATAATATTAAAAAATCGCAAGGAGGTGCCCCCTCATGCATTGTCCCATTTGCGGCACGTGTGATATCGGCAGGGTGGGGACCAACCAGTACTACTGCTGGAACTGTCTGCTGGAATTCTCCCGGGACAAGGGAGAGGTCAAGTTTTTTTACGTGGAATCCGACGGCACTCTGGTGAATGTGGATGAAAAAGTTGAAATTTAATGGGCCCGGTTGAAATACTAATAGAGTAGGGGAGGCGGACGAAGGAGAGAAGATTAAATGAGAGCAATAAATGACAAACTGCCTTTGGTCAAGATGGCTATTATTCTCGTTTTTGCTCTAATCCTTTTGAGATGGCTGTATCCGAAAAGGGAAATCCTTTTTACAGTCATTTATCTTTTTCTTACCGCCTTTATCATCTCTTATGTGTTAAACCCCCTGGTGGTTTTTTTAACCCGGAACAAGTCGCCCCGATCCACGGCGGTCCTGGTGATTTTCCTCTTGATCTTCGGCGGCCTGAGCCTGCTCATCATCGGCCTGGTGCCTTCCATTGTGGCCGAGATGCAGGGCCTCATTGAGCGGGTTCCCGATTACATCCTGCGCCTGCAGGATTTTATTGCCGAACTGCACAGGGATTATCACCGGTTTAACCTGCCCGAGAGTGTGCGGGTCATCATCGACGAAGGGATTGAAGACCTGGAAGATACCCTTCTCTCCGTTTTCGAGAACATGGTGGCGAGGATACTGGGCTTCCTTGAGAGGTTCGTCATCCTTCTTCTCCTGCCCATCCTGGTTTATTATTTTCTGCGGGACTTTGACCGCATCCGGGCAGCCGTCAAGGAGAGCATCCCCTCCGGCCATCGCCGGCGGGCAACCCGCCTGGCCCGGGATATGGACAGGACGCTGGGAGCCTATATCCGGGGCATTTTACTTATCAGCTTTTTAGTGGGATTTATGTCCTACGTGGGCTTTTTGCTACTGGGGATCGAATTTGCCCTGCTTTTGGCCATCATCATCGGCATTACCAACCTGATTCCCTTCTTTGGCCCCATCATCGGCGCCGTCCCCGCCGTCATTGTGGCCCTCCTGGAATCGCCCCTGTTGGCCCTCAAGGTGGTGGCCCTCATCGTTATCATCCAGCAGGTGGAAAGCCAGCTCCTTTCTCCCCCCATTCTGGGGAGGAAGCTGGGCCTGCACCCCCTGATTATTTTACTGGCCCTCATCCTGGGAGGGCGCCTTATGGGGTTGATCGGCCTCCTGATCGCTGTCCCCCTGGCGGGCTGTATAAAGATTATCTACAACCACCTGCGGCGCTGGGGCGCTGAAACCTGATAAGGTTTAGCTCTAAAGGGCGCAAGTAAACTTGTGCCCTTTTTATGGGCCGCAAAGCCGGTTCAAGCTAAACCGGAGGCGGGAGCGGTTTTCCCCTGGTGCCGCTTTTTAAGAAGGCTGACGGGATTTTGCCCGGCTTAAAGAGGTAATTTAGGGGATTTGGCGGGCCTTTCCGCTGGTTGGCTTTTATTGACATGCTGGAAAATAGTATATATAATTGTTGTGAATGGTAAGGAGGTATACAGGGTGAAAAGCAGTGAGATCAGGCAGAAATACATAGATTTTTTTGCCTCCAAAGACCACCTGGTTTTACCAAGTTTTTCTTTAATTCCTAAGGACGATCCCAGCCTGCTCCTCATCGGGGCGGGGATGGCGCCCCTCAAAAAGTATTTTACCGGCGAGGAGGTGCCGCCAAAGAAGCGGGTTGTCACCTGCCAGAAATGTGTCCGCACCCCTGATATAGAACAGGTGGGGAACACGGCCAGGCACGCCACGTTTTTTGAGATGCTGGGGAATTTCTCCTTTGGGGACTACTTCAAGGAAGAGGCCATCGCCTGGGGGTGGGAGTTCGTTACAAAACACCTTAACCTGCACCCGGACAGGCTCTATGCCAGCGTTTACCTGGATGATGACGAGGCTTATGACATCTGGAACAAGAACATCGGCCTCACCCCCGACCGGATTACCCGTTTGGGGAAAGAGGACAACTTCTGGGAAATCGGCACCGGCCCCTGCGGCCCCTGCTCGGAAATTTACTACGACCTGGGGGAAGAAGAAGGATGCGGCCGCCCGGGATGCCAGGTGGGCTGCGACTGTGACCGGTACCTGGAAATCTGGAACCTGGTCTTTACCCAGTTTGACCGGCAGGCGGACGGCACCTACCTGCCCCTGGAAAAGAAAAACATCGACACCGGGGCAGGGCTGGAGCGCATCGCCCTGGTTATGCAGGGGGTGAAGAGCCTCTTTGAAATAGATACGGTGAAACCCCTTTTGGACTTCTTCTCCTCCCTGGGGAAGGTTCCCCTGGGAGAAAAAGGGGACTGGGACACCTCCTTGAGAATTATTACGGAGCATTTCCGGGGGGTTTCCTTCATGGTGGGAGACGGCATCCTGCCCGGCAACGAAGGCCGGGGGTATGTACTGCGCCGGCTTTTGCGCCGGGCCCTGCGCCACGGAAAACTTTTAGGCTTTGAAGGGTCCTTTATCCATAAAGCCGTGCCCCTGCTGGGGGAGATAATGGGGGACCCCTACGGGGAGCTTCTTCAGCGGCAGAACTATATAATTCAGGTTATTAAACTGGAGGAGGAACGCTTCCTGGAAACCCTGGGCCAGGGCACCCACATCCTGGAGGAAGAAATCCGCCGCCTTAAAGACCGGGGCCGGAAGGTCCTTCCGGGGGATGTGGCCTTCCGCCTTTACGATACCTTTGGTTTTCCCCTGGACCTGACCCGGGAAATCCTCACGGAGAAGGGGTGCAGGGTGGATGAGGACGGTTTTAACGAGGCCATGGAGGAGCAGCGGCAACGGGCCCGTTCCGCTCAGGCCAAAAGAAAGGAAAAGACGGGGGATGCAGATCTTTTCAGGTATATCAAGGACTTGGAAACTGCCTTTACCGGCTATGGAGAGCAGGCGGGCCCGGGTACCGTGGCGGCCCTTTTCAGCCAGGGGGAAAGGCGGCAGGAGGTTCCCGCCGGCCGGGAGGTCCAGGTGGTCCTGGACCGGACTCCTTTCTATGCCGAAGGAGGCGGCCAGGTGGGGGACAAGGGGGTCCTGAAGGCCCCGGGTGTGCGGGTCAGGGTGGACGCCACCCACTTTTCACCCTACGGGCAGGTGGTCCACCAAGGGGAAGTGGAAGAGGGGACCCT
>SLHK01000201.1 GCA_007136165.1 Syntrophomonadaceae bacterium | reverse complement strand
TTCCGGGGGTTGTAGACCCCCTCTACGGGGGGCCGGAATACGAGACCTGTGCCGCCCTGGGCTCTTACTGCGGTATCAAGAGCCTGGAGGCCGTCGCCAGGGCCAGCCAGCTGTGCAACATGTACGGGTTGGATACCATCTCCACCGGGGGCACCATCGCCTTTGCCATGGAATGCTATGAAAAGGGGCTTTTTACTAAAGAGGATACCGACGGGCTGGAAGTAACCTTTGGCAACCATGAGGTTATTCCCAGGCTAATTGAAAAAATCGCCCTGCGGGACGGGTTCGGGGACCTGCTGGCGGAGGGAAGCCTGAGGGCGGCAGAAAGGATAGGCCCTGAGGCCCTGCCTTTAAGCATTTCTGTTAAAGGCCAGGACCTGCCGGCTCATATGCCCCAGCAGAAGCCTTCCGTGGGCTTAATCTATGCCGTTAACCCCTTTGGGGCCGACCATCAATCCAGCGAACACGACCCCACCCTATCCATGCCCGCCGGGACCCGGGACCGGGAATTTCTCTCCCAAATCGGAATCCTGAAGGTTTATGACGATGAACACCTGTCGGACCTGGACGCGGAAAAGGTGCGTTTTGCTTTCATCAGCCAGTGCTTTTACTCCCTGGCCGACAGCCTGTGCGTGTGCCAGTTTGTCTTCGGCCCGGGATGGCAGCTGTACGGGCCCGCCGACCTGGTGGATGCCTGCCGGTACGGGCTGGGTTGGAAGACTTCCCTGTACGAGTTGATGCTGGTGGGGGAAAGGCGCATTAACATGATGCGTTTCTTTAACGCCCGGGAAGGGTTTACCCGCAAGGATGATACCCTGCCGGAACGCCTCTTTACCCCCCTGCCCGACGGACCCTCCCGGGGGGCTTGCCTGAACAAAGAGGAAATGGCGTCAGCCAAGGACCTCTACTACCGGTTTGCCGGGTGGGACCCGGAGACGGGCAACCCCACGGAAACCAATTTGCAGCGGCTTTCCCTGGGTTGGTTACTGGATAAAAAGTAAGTAAATATCTCAAGCCTGACCCCAGTTATGTTAACTTGACGGTGAGGGGGATGCCCCGTTTCCGCATTTCGCTGACGAAGAGGTCTCCTGGGACGGCGACTTCCACCGGTTTGGCGCCCCGGGGCGTCTCGCCCCGGGCCATGAGGATGGCCACGATGGACCCGTGCCAGCCCGTTGTCCGCTCCATGGCGGTAAAGCCTGTCGTTTCGTCAAAGTAGTCCATTACCTCCACGAAGGCTTCCGCCTTTTGTCCGTCCTTTTCCCCCAGGCACTTGACCCGGACAATTACCAGGTCCTTGTCGTCGGGGAGGGGCTGCATTTTGGGCTCCAAGACGGTATGCAGGACGTGGCGGGGCGATACCTTAAGGCCGTCCCCCAGATCCACGGGTTCCTCTTCCAGCATCCCCGCATCCATCAAGGTCTTCCACTGGCGGAAATGCCCCGGGTACCTCAAGGTCTTGTTCTGATAGGTCCGGATTTTCCCCTGGTAGGTCCAGGGGGCCGTGGAGGTGCCCCCGCCGGCCACGAAGGCCTCCAGGGTGCCGATGGGCGCAGGAAATTCCACCCTTTCGTATTCGTCCTCGGTAAAGGTGGGGAGTTCCACAATTTTGCCGTCGCGGATAAAGTTAGCGGTACCGTAGTATTCGTTGGTCAGGCCCACGATATTAAAGGTCAGGTAATAATTAAAGGGGGGCCGGGGCGTCTGGGCAATGCCCCCGTCCCAGATAAAGACATCCTCCGGCTTGTCCAGGAGGCTCATGGCATAGGCCGCCAGGGAGTTCCCCATGCCGGGAACCTGGCCGCAGTCGGGAATCATGCTGATCCCCGCTTCCTTGGCCCTGGGGTCCAGCTTCAACTGCTCAAAAACCAGGGGGGTATTCCCTCCCAGGTCGCACATGGAAGCCCTGCCTTTGATGGCTGCTTTAGCAATCTGAGGGTTTAACCAGTAGGGGACAGCGCTCAGAAAAGAGTCGAGGCCCTCTAAAAGCTCCACCAGTTCCCCTTCCCGGGTCACATCCACCTTAACTCCCCGGGCCACATCCCGGCCCAGGAGGGCGTTCACCCTGTCCGCCGCCCGGCGGGCTGCCTCCGGGTTCATGTCTCCGATAACCACCTCATCGGCTTCCCCGAACCTGGCCATATCATAGGCCGCCGCCGTACCCTGCCTGCCGCCTCCCAAAACACCGTAACGATAACCCATTTAATGTACCTCCTCCTCACTTTCTGGTTTTGCTGTTGTGCATATTACTCCTCATAGCTTTTAATGATCTGGTGTATTTCCTTTAACAACCCCTCCTCCAGGGGCTCCGGTTCATGAGTGGCCAAAATCTCTCTCGCCTTTTCCCGGGCCGTCTCCAGGGCGTCCTTTTTCCCGTCCGCCAGCCACTTTTCATAGGGGCTGCGGTTTATCACCTCAGGCTGCCACAGCTTTCGCAGGTGGGCAAGGGTATGGGGCTCCATCATGAAGTGGCCCCCGGGCCCCACCCTGTGGATGGCATCCAGGGCCAGGGTTTCTTCCGTGATTTCCAGGCCTCCCCCAGTCCGCCGGAGAATCTCAAAGATCTCGCAATCCAGCAACAGCTGTTCAAAGGAAAAGATGCGGGCGCCGTTGAGGAGCCCCGCACCGCACAGCATATCGGCCCCCGCCAGCAGGCTCACGGCGCCGGAGATGCCGTTTTCCACCCCGGCATGCCAGTTGGAGGCCTTAGCCCCCGTGGCAAAGGTGCCGATGTTGGAGGGCACCCGGTAAAACCGGGCCATTTGGGCGGACACGGCCTGGAACAGAAAATCCTCGGGACCGCCGCAGGTTACCCCCCCTGACCGCAGCTCCATGACGGTGGCGCAGGAACCATAAAAGGTGGGCGCCCCGGGGCAGACGGCCTGCAGGGCGGCCATTCCCGCCAAAATCTCGGCATTGCCCAGGGCCAGATTGCCGGCCATGGTGGCGGGGGCTGTGGCACAGCTGATCTGCATGGTCATAAAACCGGCGGGAATCCCGGCTTCGGCAAAGGCCAGGGCGGCATCCAGGCTGTCGGCATCATAGGAGAGGGGGCTGATGCTGCAGACAAAGTTGGAAATTATGGGCCGCTCCTTCAGGGCTTTACTCCCCCCCGCTACAGCGGCGGCAATCTTTAAGGAACCCTGGGCCATCGTACCGCTGACGGCGGTCATGGCCTGGGCGTGCTTGCTGGAATTGCTCAATAGGGCTGCCAGTTCATGGAGGGGCTGCACCCGGCGGGGGCAGTCCCGGGCACTGATGGTGGGCCAGAGAAAGGCCACCTGCTCCAGGCTGTCGGCCAGCCGCACGGCATCCTCCAGGTCCTTCAGGGTGGAGGGGCGGGCCTGCCCTCCTTCCAGGTCCAAAACCTCCAGGCCGCAGCCGTCCAGGGTCAAATACCCCCGGCGGCCGTCCAGGGGCAGGTCCCGGGCCGGGTTTCGACTACACAGGGTATATTTCGGCGGGGCTTTTTGGCACAAACCCTCCACCACGGGGGGTGGGAAGAACACTCTCCCCTTTTCCGCATCCACCCGGGCCCCGGCCCCTGCCAGGGCCTCCTGCACCTGCCGGTGAGGCATGCATATACCGGTATGCTCCAGGATGTGGAGGGAAGCCCGGTGAAGGCTTTTTACCTGTTCCGGCGTCAGGGGCTCCCAACGGTTTCCGTATTCTGCGGCTAAAACTTTTCCGTCTTTGTTAAGGTGCATATCGATTTCTCCTTTTTGGTCATAGAAAATAAGAATTGTGAGTGCGAAATTTTGATACTAACCTTTCTTACCATAACTTGGAAAATTAATATTTAAAATAGTTTTCCATTAAGAAAAAGGAGTATGGCACATTGCGTCGAATTTTGTAATAATGCTTTCGGCCATAATTACCATTTGGAAAAATATGAGAACTACTAATACAAAAGTATTATTGCGGATATGGACATAAAGTGATAATATGTATTAGGAAATAAACGACAATGGGGGTATGTTTTTTGCAGCCGGAACAGAAATTGCTCAGATCAGCTTCACTAAAAGTTACTCCCCAGCGTACGGCCATCCTTGAACTGCTGCGGGAAAGTCGGGAACATCCCAGTGTCGACCAGGTGCACCGTATGATCTTGCAGAAGTACCCGTCGGTAAGTTTGGCTACCATTTACAAGACACTGGATCTCTTCAAGGAAAAAGGACTGATTCAGGAAGTCGCCGCCTCTGCCCGCCAGGTTGGTTATGATGGCAACCCGGGATTCCACCCCCATTTAGTTTGCAAGTCCTGCAAAGAGATTCTCGATATGCCGGAAGGAAAGTTGCCCCAGGAGTACATTAAGGAAGCTTCCAAGAATTACGGTTTCCAGGTAGACAGCCAGCAGCTTTTTCTTTACGGCCAGTGTGCCAAATGCCGGAAAAATTGAACCCTGTGTATGCAGAGGGCGAGCCCGGTACGGGCTCGCCTTTTTTTGCGCATGATTGGCCCTCTCCTTTGGTTATACTACCATAAGATTATACCTTTTATAAAGAGCTTTCAGAAAAAAGATAGGGGAACCGGGGAACCCAAAGGAGGGGCAGTATGGCTGTCAGGGAAAAAGCAATCAAAAAAGCCCTCCGGATTTCCCTGGAGGGCAAAGTCCAGGGCGTAGGCTTTCGGCCCTTTGTCTACCGGCTGGCTAATAGATTCGGCCTCGACGGCGCTATAAACAATACCGGGGAGGGGGTGACCATTGAGGTGGAAGGAAGCCCCCTTTTGCTGCAGGATTTTTTGGGGGCCCTTACCGGCGAACTGCCGCCCTTGGCAGCCATTACCGTCCTTAACGTACATCAGGTCCCTGTGAAGGGCCGTTCAGGCTTTCAGATTGAAACCACAAAAAAAGTCGGCCCCGCCAAAATCCAACTGCCTCCCGATGCCGCTGTCTGCCCTGAATGTATCGCTGAAATCAAGGGCCCCAAGGAGAGGCGCCACCGGTACCCCTTTACTAACTGCACCAACTGCGGCCCCCGCTTCACCATCACGAAAAGCCTTCCCTATGACAGGGAGCGGACCACTATGGAGCCCTTTTCCCTCTGCCCCCACTGCCTTGCGGAATACCTGGACCCCCTAGACCGGCGTTTTCACGCCCAACCCATGGCCTGCCCTGCCTGCGGCCCAAAAATTCAGGTGCTTAGCCGAAACGGAAAAAGCATGGAAGAAGACTGGCAAAAGACCGCCCATGATGCTTTAAAGGCGGGAGACATTCTGGCCATAAAGGGGCTGGGGGGGTTCCACCTGGCCTGCGATGCTAAAAACCCCGGGGCTGTAGGGCGGCTGCGCCAGGGAAAAAAAAGAGGCGCTAAACCTTTTGCCGTCATGGCCAAAAACCTTAATGCCGCCAGAAAATACTGCATTATTGACCCCGGTGCCGCTCACCTTCTAACCTCCGGCAGCTCCCCCATTGTTGCCTGCCCCAGGAAAGTTTCGCCACCTCTTCCGGAAGACCTGGCCCCGGGTTTAAGCAGCCTGGGGGTTATGCTGCCTTACACCCCCCTCCACTATCTGCTTTTTAACGACAATCTGGACCTGCTGGCAATGACCAGCGGCAACATGGGCGGGCTGCCCCTGGTCACCGGGAATGAAGCGGCCTTGGAAGAACTGGCGGGCCTGGCGGATTTATTTCTTCTGCACAACCGGGAGATCACCGGCCGCTGCGATGACTCCCTGATTGTGCCCCCCCTCTCATGGGGCAGGTACCAGGTTCCCGCTCTGCTTCTCCGGCGCTCCCGGGGCTATGTCCCCGAACCCCTGGAGGTTCCCGGCCCCGGCCTTCCGGAGGCGGTGGCGGGCTGGGGCGGGGAGGCAAAAAACACCTTCTGCATTTTGCAGGGCCACAAGGCCTACTTAAGCCAACACCTGGGAGAGATGGCCTGTACCGAGGGGCAGGACGCCTTCGGGGAGGCCTATAAACACTGGTGCTCCCTCCTGGATTGCCGGCCTGCCGTCCTGGGCTATGACCCTCATCCCGGGTATGCTGTCTCCCGGATGGCCCTGCGAAAGACCTGGGAGGCCAGGTATGCCGTCCAGCACCATCATGCCCACATGGCTGCCGTCATGGGGGAACACGGGCTGCGGGATAAAGTTTTGGCAGCCGTCCTGGACGGCAGCGGCTTTGGGCCCGACGGGAATATCTGGGGATTCGAGGTTCTTTCCGGTGACTTTGCGGGTTTTCAGCGCCTCTACCATATGCGCTACCTGCCCCTGCCGGGAGGGGAGAGGGCAGTAAGGGAACCGTGGCGGACGGCCTTTTCCCTTCTCTTTCAGGGGGAAGGGGAAGGGGAGGCCCTCAGGTTGGGAAGCCGGCTCTTCAAGAAAAATAACCGGGAACTGGCGGCAGTCCTGCAGCTGATAAAGGCCTCTTTTAACGC
>SLHK01000168.1 GCA_007136165.1 Syntrophomonadaceae bacterium | reverse complement strand
GCTTCCGTTGTGGGGGGCTTCCCCTTCATGATCATTATGTTCCTGATGGTCTACTGTCTCTTTAAGGCACTGTACGCGGAAATGCGGGAAGGTTCCCTGCCCGTAGAAAAAAAGCGGGTGCAGGATGCCCTGAATGAACTGCAAAAAGGAGCAGCCGGGAGTTAAACCAAAGTTATAGGTAAATCCCGGGAAGGCCCCACCTTCCCGGGATTTATTTCCCACAATCCAAAAAATATTACTCAAAAAACTTAAAGCTTGCAGGATATTTGCACAAGGGGAAGAATACACATAACAGACAAGTAAATAATTGCGGATGAAACTGGCGGGAGAGCCCCCTTGCAACGAGGGGCACCGAAGGAGAAACCTGCAGGGCTGGCATTCAGCGGGGAAACTCTCAGGTATCAGGTACCGTCAGGGGACGCACCTCTGGAGAGAGCCTGTCTTGGGACAGGACACCAAAGGGGTAATTTCCCTTAGGTAAGGGGAGTATTCTCTCAGGTACAAGGGACAGGGGCAAAAGCCGGTTTTTTCGGGCTTTTTCTCCTGTTTTTACTTTAAAAGACTTTGGATAGATATAATAAGAAAGGAGGTGGATAATATGTCTGAACCCACGAAAACGCCTTTTTACGAAAGGCATCTGGAGCATAAGGGGAAGATGGTGGATTACAGCGGCTGGAATTTGCCCGTCCAGTTCGAGGGCATCATTGCCGAGGTGCTGCAGACCCGCCGGCAGGCCGCCCTCTTCGATGTGTCCCACATGGGGGAGGTCCTGGTCAAGGGTAAAGGCGCCCTGGCCTTTCTGCAGAGGGTCTTAACCAACAACATAGCAGCACTACAGGACAACCGGATCATGTACAGCCCCCTTTGCTACCCTGACGGCGGCACGGTGGACGATATCCTGGTTTACCGCTATGACGAAGCAAGCTACCTGCTGGTGGTCAACGCCGGCAACGCCGGGAAGGACTATGAGTGGTTTAAGGAAAACCTTTCGGGGGAAGCGGAGCTGGAGAACATTTCGCCCCAAACGGCCCAGCTGGCCCTGCAGGGGCCCAAAAGCGCGGCTATATTAAAGGCCGTCACCGGCGCCCCCGTGGAGGGCCTCAGGTACTACCATTTCCTGCCCCGGGCTGAAGTGGCGGGGGTGGACTGCATCGTCTCCCGTACAGGCTACACGGGAGAGGATGGGTTTGAGCTCTACTGCCGGAATGAAGACGCCCTGAAGCTCTGGGACGGCCTCTGGGAGGCGGGCAAACCCCACGGGCTGGCCCCCGTAGGGCTGGGAGCCCGGGATGTCCTGCGCCTGGAAGCGGGGCTGCCCCTTTACGGCCACGAGCTGTCGACGGAGCTCTCCCCCCTGGAGGCGGGCCTGGGCCGCTTTGTTTCCTTTGCCAAGGAGACGGCCTTTATCGGCCGGGAGGCCCTCATGAGGAAGAAGGAAGAAGGGCTTAAGAAAAAGCTGGCGGGGATTGAAATGCTGGGGAGGGGCATTCCCCGGGAAGGGTACCCCGTCAAGACAGGGGAGGGGGAGATTGGCTGGGTAAGCAGCGGCACCTACTCGCCCACCCTGGACAAAAGCGTGGCCATGGTATTCTTAGACCCCCGGGAAGCCGTGGCGGGGAAGGAAGTCTCGGTGGTCATCCGCAAGAAAGAGTATCCCGCGAAAGTTGTAAAAATACCTTTTTACAGGAGGGGATAAAAGATGGATTGGAATGTAGAGGCAGGACTTAAATACACGAAGAAGCACGAGTGGGTAAAATGGGAAGAGGGCGATGACACCGCCCTGGTGGGCATCTCCGACTATGCCCAGGATAAACTGGGCAGCATCGTATTTGTGGAATTCCCGGACCCGGATACGGAGGTCAAGGCGGGAGACAGCGTGGCCGTCATTGAATCCGTCAAGGCGGTGGCCGATACTTACTCTCCCGTGGAGGGTACCATCGTGGCGGTGAACGAGGTCCTCCTGGACCAGCCGGAGCTTCTCAACGAGGATCCCTACGGCGATGGGTGGATGGTAAAAATCCAGCTGGCCCCGGGGCAGGACTTCTCCGGGCTTATGGACGTGGAGGAATATAAAGCCCATATCATAAAGGAGGAGGAAGCCTAATGGCGGGCCGGCACTACTTAACCCTGACAGAGGAAGAGCGCCGGGAAATGCTGATGGCCATCGGTGTGGACTCGGTGGAGGATCTTTTCGACGACGTCCCCCAAGAAGTCCGCTTCCAGGGAGACATGCAGCTTCCCCCTTCCCTGGCCGAGGGAGAGGCCTACAAACACCTGTCCTCCCTGGCGGGCCAAAACAAGAATGCCCGGGAGTGCGTCTCCTTTCTGGGGGGCGGTGTTTACGACCATTTCATCCCCAGTGTCATCAAACATATAACGGGCCGGAGCGAATTCTACACCTCCTATACCCCCTACCAGCCGGAAGTCAGCCAGGGGGTTCTGCAGGCCATCTTTGAGTTCCAGACCATGATTTGCCAGCTGACGGGCATGGATGTATCCAACGCCTCCCTCTACGACGGGGCCACCGCCCTGGCGGAGGGGGCTATTATGGCCTGCGGCGCCACCCGCCGCTCCCGGGTTTTGGTGTCTGCTTCCGTCAGCCCCTTTTACCGGGAGGTCTTGAAGACGTACCTTAACAGCCGGGGCATTGCCCTGGATGTGGCCCCCATGCAGGAAGGGAAGACGGACAGGGAGAGCCTGGAGGGCTTCTTTCAAAAGGACACAGCAGCCTTGATCCTCCAGCAGCCCAACTTCTTCGGCATGCTGGAAGATATGGACGGGGTGGCGGATTTGGCCCACAGCCGGGGAGCCTTGCTGGTGGTGGCCGCCGACCCCCTGTCTTTGCCCCTGGTAAAGACCCCGGGGGAATACGGGGCCGATATCGTGGCGGGAGACGGTCAGGCCCTGGGCAACCCCGTTTCCTTTGGCGGGCCCCTGCTGGGCTTCTTCGCCGCCCGGCAGAAGCTGGTCCGCCGCATGCCCGGCAGGATAGCGGGGGAGACGGTGGACAGAGAGGGTAACCGGGGCTTCGTCCTCACCCTCCAGACCCGGGAGCAGCACATCCGCCGGGAACGGGCCACCTCCAACATCTGCTCCAACCAGGCCCTAAACGCCCTGGCGGCGGCAGCCTACATGGCGGCCATGGGCCCCGCCGGTATGCAGGAGGCGGCAGGCCTCTGCCTGCAGAAGGCGGCCTATGCCCGGGAGCAGCTCACCTCCATGGCAGGCTTTGACCTGGCCTTTCCGGGGACCTATTTCAAGGAGTTTCCCCTGAAGGTGCCGGGAGAACCGAAGCTCATTAACGAAAAACTGCTGGCTCACAACATTCTGGGAGGGCTGGATCTGGGGGCCTACTACCCGGAACTGAAAGGGGCCATGCTCTTCTGTGTCACGGAAAACAGGACCCGGGAAGAGATTGATACCCTGGTCCGGGTATTGGAGGGATGGAAATGAGAGAGGCAAAAGCCCTGCTTTTCGAGATAAGTAAGAAGGGGCGCAGGGGCTATTCCCTGCCTGCCTGCGATGTGCCGGAAAAACCCCTGGGGGACCTGCTGCCTTCCCAAATGAGGAGGGAGGAACCCCTGGAATTGCCGGAACTCTCGGAGGTGGAGGTGATCCGTCACTACACCGCCCTCTCCAGGCGGAACTTCGGTGTGGACACGGGGTTTTACCCCCTGGGGTCCTGCACCATGAAGTATAACCCCAAAATTAACGAGGAAACGGCGTCCCTGCCCGGGTTTGCCTTCCTGCACCCCCTGCAGGATGAAAGCACCCTGCAGGGGGCCCTGGCCCTTTGCTACTATGCGGAAGAGGGCCTGAAAGAGGTAACGGGCATGGACCGCATATCCCTGCAGCCGGTGGCGGGGGCCCACGGCGAGCTGACGGGCCTTATGGTCATCCAGGCCTATCACCGCTCCCGGGGAGAGGGAGAGAGGAACAAGGTCATAGTCCCCGACTCCGCCCACGGGACCAACCCGGCCACGGCCACCATGGCCGGCTACGAGGTGGTGCAGATTCCCTCCGATGAGCGGGGCCTGGTGGATGTGGAAGCCTTGAAGGTGGCTTTGGGACCCGATACCGCCGCCCTCATGCTGACCAACCCCAACACCCTGGGCCTCTTCGAGGAAGATATCCTGGAGATTGCCCGCCTGGTTCACGAGGCGGGGGGGCTCCTCTATTACGACGGCGCCAACCTGAACGCCATCATGGGCTTTGCCCGGCCCGGGGACATGGGTTTTGACGTGGTCCATTTGAACCTGCACAAGACCTTTGCCACCCCCCACGGGGGCGGCGGCCCCGGCAGCGGTGCCGTGGGCGTCAAGGACCGGGTGGCTCCCTTCCTGCCGGTGCCCACCGTGGAGAAGGAGGGGGACCGCTTCTACATGGACTTCGACCGGCCCCGGAGCATCGGCAAAGTCCACAGCTTCTACGGCAACTTCGGCGTGGTCATCAAGGCCTATACCTACCTGCGCATGATGGGCGCGGAAGGGTTGAAGCAGGCCAGCGCTGATGCCGTCTTGAACGCCAACTACCTGATGCACCGCTTGAAAAAGACTTACCACCTGGGTCATGACCGGCACTGCAAGCACGAGTTCGTCCTCTCGGCCCGGGCCCAGGCCAAACAGGGAGCGGGGGCGGGGGATATCGCCAAATCCCTGCTGGACTACGGCTATCACCCCCCCACCGTCTACTTCCCCCTCATCGTGGAAGAGGCCCTCATGGTGGAGCCCACGGAAACGGAGGGCAAGGAGACCCTGGACGGCTTTGCCGACGCCTTGGAGAAGATAGCCGCCGTCATCGAGGAGGACCCGGAAAAGATCCGGATGAGCCCCTACCGCACTCCCGTGGGGCGCCTGGACGAAGTAAAAGCTGTGAAGGATTTGAAAATACGGTGGAAAGCGAAGTAAGAGAAACTAATCTGGCGGACCTTTTGGCCCGGGCCCTGGAGGTCCGCCGGGCCTCTTTCCCTCCCAGGGTGGAATTTGTTTACCCCCGCCTTACCCTGCCTGTCCGCAGTACCGGGAGGGACTGCCCGTTAAAGTGCGCCCACTGCCGGGGCCGCTACCTGAAGGGGATGACGGCCCTGGAGGAGGCTTTGGCCCGGCCCCCGGGAAGAGAAACAAGCTACCTCTTGAGCGGCGCCTCGGACCTGACGGGGAAGGTCCCCCACCGGGAGCGCCTGGCGGAGGTGGCCCAACTGGCCGCCCGGGGCCCCTTGAACCTGCACACGGGCCTGGTGGGGGAGGAAGAGGCGGAGGAACTGGGGAAAATTGCCCGGGTGGTCTCCTTTGATTTTCTGGTGGACCGGGAGACCATCCGGGATATCTACGGCCTGGAGGCTTCCGGGGAGGATTTCATCCGGTGCTACCGGTCCCTGAAGCGGCATGCCCGGGTGGTCCCCCACCTGTGCGTGGGCCTGAACCGGGGTTTGCTCCGGGGGGAGTACGAGGCCCTTAAAGCCCTCAAGGAAGAGGGGGCCGATGCCATAAGCTTTATTATCTTTATGCCCACCCCCGGCACACCCCTGGAAAAATGTTCCCCGCCCCCGCCGGAAGAGGCGGCCCGTCTTTTGGCCGCCGCCCGCCTGCTTTTCCCCGGGACCCCCCTGCACCTGGGCTGCATGCGCCCCGGGGGGAGGTACCGGTCCCGCCTGGACGGCCTGGCCCTCAAGGCGGGAATTAACAAGATTGTCCACCCCGCCCCGGCCGCCCGCAGGCTGGCAGGGGATATGGGGCTGGAAATTATTTTAGAAGAGGAGTGCTGTTCCCTGTGATACGCATCTCTGCCGGCACCGCCGCCTGCATGGGTTTAAAGAAAATTTGGGCGGAGGTCAAACCCACCACCGCTTACCTGCTTCTGGGGGAGCATTGCCTCATGGGCTGCGCTTTCTGCCCCCAGTCCCGGGGCAGCTTGATGCTCCCCGGCCAACTGGGAAGAGTGAACTGGCCCCTTTTTACCCTGGAAGAGCTTTCGACGGGCCTTAAGCAGGGGGAGGAGGAAGGGATCAAGAGGGTCTGCCTCCAGGGGGTGCGGGGGCAAGATGGCCCGGGGCCCCTGCTGGATATGCTGGGGCGCATCAAGGAGTCCACAGGCCTTCCCGTCTGCGTGTCCGCCTGGATTGGCGGTATCGGAGAGGCGGCCCGCCTTTTTGAGGCGGGAGCCGACAGGGTCAGCATCGCCCTGGATGCCGCCACGCCGAAAGTCTTCACCCGGGTCAAGGGGGGCTCCTTCCGGGAGAGGTACCGGCTCCTGCGGGAGTGCGCCCGCCGCTGGCCTTCCCGGGTCAGCACCCATATCATATTGGGTTTGGGGGAGACGGAGGAAGAGGCCCTCTTCCTCATGGACAGCCTGTACAGGGAAGGGATCACCGTGGCCCTCTTTGCCTTTGCCCCTTTGAAGGGCACCCCCCTGGCGGGGCAGGCGCCGCCGGAACCGGCGTCTTACCGGCGGGTCCAGGCCGCCTCCTACCTGCTGCAGGAAAAAAGGCTGGACATAGCAAAGCTGCAGTTTCACCAGGGCCGGCTGGTTTCCTTTGGCCTCGCCCCCGGGGAGCT
>SLHK01000018.1 GCA_007136165.1 Syntrophomonadaceae bacterium | reverse complement strand
CAGGTCTTCGGCGGTTACGGCTTCTCCGGCGAGTATCCCGTGGAAAGGCTCTATCGGGATGCCCGCATCAACACCCTCTATGAAGGCACTTCCCAGATCCAGCAGCTCATCATCGGGAACTTCGAGCTGGGTGTCTCCGCCTTCGTTTAAGGGCCGGGGTCAGGCTTGAGATACTCGGGTCAGGCTTGAGATATTTACTTCAGCGGGAGGACCAAGGGGGCCGGGCGCCCCGCCTCCCGCCGGGGTTAGTCTTGCGCCTCCCGCCGGGGTCAGGCTTGAGTTATTTACTTGCCGCCCCCCGGGCTAAAACATCTGCAGATTGCCTGCAGCATGCAAAAGATTTACCAATCTTATCATGATAGGAGGGTTTTTTGTGTTTGAACTTTTAACCTACACCAAGGAAGGGTTTTTTGGTTTTATCACCATCAACCGGCCCAAGGTTATGAACGCCCTCTCCAACGACCTGGTGGAGGAATTTGACAAAGCCTTTGACCTGGTGGAGGAGGACGAGGAACTGAGGGCTTTAATCATCACAGGCGCCGGCGAAAAAGCCTTCATGGCCGGGGCGGACATCAAAGAACTGGAAGCCCGGGACTTTATCCAGGGCCGCAAGCAGACTCGCCGCCGCCAGGAAGTCTTCAACCGGCTGGCGGAAATGCGGATTCCCGTCATCGCCGCCGTCAACGGGTTCGCCCTGGGGGCCGGGCTGGAACTGGCCGTTGCCTGTACCCTTAGGGTGGCGGCGGAAGAGGCCAAATTCGGCTCTCCCGAAGTGAACCTGGGAATAATCCCCGGGGACGGTGCCACCCAGCGGCTGCCCCGCCTGGTAGGGTTTGGCCGGGCCATGGAACTGGTCCTGACGGGGGATTTCATCGACGCGGCGGAAGCATACCGTATTGGCCTGGTCAACAAGGTGGTCCCGCAGGCGGAACTTATGGAAACGGCCCAGAAACTGGCAGGGAAAATAGCCAAGAAAGCGCCCCTGGCCATCCAGTTTGCCAAGGAAGCGGTAAACCGTTCTCTGGAAGTTGGAATTTACGAGGGTCTGGCCCATGAATCTTATCTCCACGCCCTGGCCTGTGCCACCGAGGACAAAAAGGAAGGTGTCCAGGCATTTCTGGAAAAGCGCAAGCCCGATTTTAAGGGCAAATAAAACACAAGGAACGGGGTGATCCTCATTGGCAACAAAGAAAAAGTATGCCGTTACGGTCCTTAAAGACCGGTGCAAGGAATGCGGCATCTGTATCGAACTATGCCCGAAGCAGGTTTTTGAGCGGGGGCCAGGCGAAAAATCAGAGGTGGTGCGGGTTGAGGATTGCATCGGCTGCAGTCTCTGCCAGTACCGCTGCCCCGACTTTGCCGTGTGGGTAGTAGAGGAGGGAGAGAAAGATCATGGGGAAAGTTAAATTTCTGCAGGGAAACCATGCATGTGTTGAAGGGGCTGTGGCGGCAGGCGCCAGGTTTTATGCCGGCTATCCCATTACTCCTTCATCGGAGGTGGCCCAGGCAGCTTCGGATAAACTGCCGCCCCTGGGAGGGTATTATGTGCAGATGGAGGACGAAATTGCCAGTATGGCTGCCATTGTCGGCAGTTCTCTCTCGGGCCTCAAATCCTTTACCGCCACCAGCGGCCCCGGATTGTCCCTCATGCAGGAAAATCTGGGAATGGCCATCATGGGGGAAGTCCCCTGCGTCATCATCGACGTGGCCCGGGGCGGGCCCAGTACGGGCCTGGCCACCAAGCAGGCCCAGGGAGATGTCATGCAGACCCGCTGGGGTACCCACGGCGACCATACCATCATAGTTGTGACGCCCGCCAGCGTTCAGGAATGTTTTGACCTGACGGTGAGGGCCTTTAACCTGTCGGAAAAATACCGGACTCCCGTCATCGTTTTAACCGACAAGACCATCGGGCACCTGCGGGAGAAAGTGGACGTCCGGGATCCGTCGGAAATAGAAATCATCGACCGCAAAAGGCCTACCTGCCCGCCCGGGGATTACAAGCCCTACAGGGCCGACGCCGACGGCATACCTCCCCTGGCCGCTTACGGGGATAAGCACCTGCTCCGGATAAACAGTTCCATGCACGGCGAGGAGGGCTTTATCAATCAATCGCCCCAGAACGCCACGGCTTTGAGTAAACGCCTCTACGATAAAATAGAGAATAACGTGGCCGATATCGGGAGAATAAAGACCTTCCAGACGGAGGACGCAGAAATCGTCATCATTTCCTTTGGCATTTCCGCCCGGTCCGCCTTCCGGTCCGCCGCCCTGGCCCGCCAGGCCGGCATCAAGGCCGGGGCCATCCAGCTTCAGACCCTGTGGCCCTTCCCCCGGCCCCAGGTGCAGGAGGCATTGGGGAATTCGTGCCGCCGCCTGCTGGTGGCGGAAATGAACATGGGCCAGCTGGCCCTGGAAGTGGAGCGGGTCTTCACGGACATGGAGGTCTACCGGGTCAATAAGTGGAGCGGCGAAGACCTGCTGCCCCGGGAGATTTTGGACCGCCTCAAGGAGGTGTCAGAATAATGACAGACTACAGAGATTACCTGCGGGAAGAGCTGTTTCCCCAGATGTGGTGCTCCGGCTGCAGCCACGGCATTTCCCTGGGCTCCATCGCCCGGGCCATGGCCGCCTTGAACCTGGAACGCCACAAGACAGTGGTGTCCACCGGCATCGGCTGCTGGGGAAAGGCGGACGACTACTTTCGCACCCACGTTTTCCACGGCACTCACGGCCGCGCCCTTTCCTTTGCCACGGGCATCAAGGTGGCCAAGCCGGAGCT
Source organism: Syntrophomonadaceae bacterium (assembly GCA_007136165.1). Taxonomy (GTDB): domain Bacteria; phylum Bacillota; class Dethiobacteria; order PWVN01; family PWVN01; genus PWVN01. Next base: position 3,773 of record SLHK01000018.1, on the reverse strand, counting down.
GACGGTCCTGGCCCTCATGGGGGACGGGGACGGGGTTACCATCGGCGGCAACCACTTTATCCATTCGGCCCGCCGCAACCTGGACATGACCGCCATAATCACCAACAACTTTAACTACGGCATGACGGGGGGGCAGTATTCCGCCAGTTCGCCGGAGGGAAGCATCACTACCACCTCCAAGTACGGGACCATGGAGGAGGGCTTTGACATCTGCAGCCTGGCCATCGCCTCCGGCGCTACTTTTGTGGCCCGGGTCAACCCCTACCATGTCACCCAGATGGATAAACTCATCGCCGAGGCCATTGCCCATAAGGGCTTTTCCGTGGTGGAAATCTTGAGCAACTGCCCCACCTATTTCGCCCGCTACAACCAGAAGGCCTCTGCCGTGGAAATGATGAAATATTTCAAGGAACGGTCCCTGTCCAGGAAAAAGTATGACGCCCTGCCCGAGGAAGAGAAGGAGAATTACTTCCTGACAGGGAAACTGCACCAGGTGGTCAAGGATGATTTCCACAAGAAATACAAAGACCTGCAAAAGCGGGCCCGGGAAACGGCAGAGGAGGTGTCCTGAGTGAAAGAGAACTGGCAAGTGGTATTGGCCGGTGAAGGAGGCCAGGGACTGGTGGTGGCCGGCATCCTCCTGGGGGAGGCTGCTGTTATGGACGGAAAAAACGCCGCCCAGACGGCATCCTACGGCATCGCCTCCCGGGGCGGCCTCACCCAGTCGGAAGTGGTCATCAGCGACGGGGACATTGCCTACCCTGCTGTGGAGGATCCGGATATCGTTTTGGCCCTCTCCCGCGGTGCCCTGGATAAATACTACGGAAAAGTCTCTGAGGAATGCATTATCATCTACGACAGCAGCCTCATCCCCGGGGACTTTAAAGGGAAAAGGGTCTTCGGGCTGCCCCTTTCAGACAAGGTGGAGGGGCTTAAAAAGGAAAAGGGACTGAGGGTTGCTCTAAACGTTTTGAGCCTGGGGGCCCTGAGCGGCCGCACGGGTGTGGTATCCTTAAATGCCCTGGAAGAAGCCATCAAAAAGCAGTTCAAACGCGGTTTCGAAACCAACCGGGAGTCCCTCAAGGCCGGCTTCGACATGGCCCGCAGCTCCTGCTACTTCTGCAGCCAGTAAGTTAACACCGGGGTCAGGCCTTTTTGTTAACTTACTCAAAAGATATTTCCCCGAAGCCCCGGCAGGGCAGCAGGGAAACAGCATAAATTCCAGGTTTTTGGACCCCCTGCTGCCTGCCCGGGCTTAGTTGCAGGGGGTCAGGCCGGCATAAGGCCGGAAAGGAGAAGGTCATGAGTATAGGTAATAAAGTAATCATTACGGCAGCCCTGGCCGGCAGCGGCCGGGCTACCAAAGAAGATAACCCCCATATCCCCGGAAATCCCGAGGAAATCGCCGAGGCCGCTTACAAGTGCCGGGAGGCCGGGGCCGCCATCGTCCACATTCACGGCAGGGACTGGCAGGGTAAAGTGACGGCGGATCCCGAGGTTTACCGCGAGATCCACCGCCGCATCCGGGATAAATGTGATGTCATCCTTCAGGATTCCACGGGGTTAGGGGCCCTTGTGGCCACAAAAGACCGCATCAAAGTCATCGAAGCCGGGGCGGAGATGTGCAGCCTCAATATGGGAACCATGGTGCGGACGGGTTGGGACAACAGTATATTTTTAAACACTCCGGAACTTATCGAGTCCTTCGTGAAGCGGATGCTGGAGCTGGATATCAAGCCGGAGATGGAGGTTTTCAGCCACTCCATGTTCCGGGAGGTGGAGCGCCTCATTGCCGGGGGCATAGTGAAAAAGCCCTACCTGGTAAACCTGGTCCTGGGGGTCACCTACCAGAACACCCTGGCCGCGTCTCCGAAAAACCTCCTTTCTCTTATAGATTACCTGCCCCCCGGATGTCTCTTCAACGTTTCTGCCGTGGGCAGGCACCAGCTTCCCCTGACCACCCTGGGCATGCTCCTGGGAGGGAATGTCCGGGTGGGGCTGGAGGATAACTTGTACTACTCAAAGGGCCTGCCGGCCAGCAATGAGATGCAGGTGGAGCGAGCCGTCCGCCTAGCCCGGGAATTGCAGAGAGAGGTGGCTACCCCGGCGGAAGCCAGGGATATTTTGGGGCTCAAGCCGCTGAACAATCCGGAGAATTGAGGAGAGTGAAGCAGATGCAAGGCGCTCAGGAGAAAAAAGTCTTTTATCGTTCCCCCGGCAAGGAATACCCCCAGGTGGAACGGGCCCGGGGGGTCTATATCTACGATACCACGGGCAAGAAATACCTGGACGGGGCTTCCGGCTGTGTGGTGGCCAACATCGGCTATGGTGTTACACAGGTGGCCGATGCCATGGGGGAGACGGCCGCCAAAATCAGCTATGTGCACAGCAGCACCTTCACCAACCAGCCCCAGGAAGAGCTGGCCCGCTGCCTGGCCGGCGCAACTCCCGGAGAGCTTAACCATACCTATTTTGTCTCAGGGGGGACGGAAGCCAACGAGACGGCCATGAGCATGGCCCTTCAGTACCATATCCAAAAAGGGAGCAAAGGGAAATACAAGTTTATCGGCAGGACCTTGAGTTACCACGGGAGCTCCTTCGGCACCTTGTCGGTGGCTTCCAACACGGCCCGGCGCCGCCTCTTCTCCCCCCTGCTGCTGCCCTTCCCCCTGATCCCGGCACCTCACTGCTACCGCTGCCACTACGGCCTCTCCTATCCCGCCTGCGGCCTTCTTTGCGCCAAGGCCCTGGAGCAGGTTATTCTGGCTGAAGGGCCGGAAAATGTGGCGGGCTTCCTGGTGGAGCCCGTTATAGGCACCTCCGCCGCCGCCAGCGTCCCCCCGGCCGAATACTTCCCCCTGGTGCGGGAAATTTGCGACAGGTATGATGTGCTCCTCATCGCCGACGAGGTCCTGTGCGGCTACGGCAGGTCCGGCAAGTTCATGGCCCTGGAACACTGGCAGGTGGAACCGGACCTGTTAACCCTGGGCAAGGGCCTGGGAGGCGGTTACGCCCCCCTGGCGGCTGTTATGGTCCAGGAGCGGATACACCGGGTTTTCTGTGAGAATTGGGGCAAATTCGTCCACGGGTACACCTACCAGGGGAACCCTGTCTGCTGCAGCGCCGGCCTGGCCGTCTTCCGGTATATCCGGCAGGAAAAACTCTTTGAGCAACTGCCTGAAAAAGGCGACTTCCTCTTTAAGGGCCTTAAGGCCCTGGCCAAGGACCACCCCATTATAGGGGATGTGCGGGGCCTGGGCTTCCTGCTGGGCCTGGAGCTGGTAAGGGATGCTTCATCCAAGGAATCCTTCTCCAAGGAGGTACAGGCAGCGGAAAAAGCCCGGAAGATTAGCATGGATAAGGGCCTCCTCCTGTATACGGGCGTGGGGGGCACCGCCGATATCATGCCCAGGGACTACCTGCTCATAGCGCCTCCCTTTGTTATAAGCCACAGCGAGATGGAAGAACTTCTTTCCATTTTGGATGCTTCCCTGACGGAAGTGGAAGAAAAGCTGCTGTAAGGGTCTTTCCCGCAGGCAGTTGCCCGGAGATGTAACCGGCAGCCTTGTATTACCAGGAAAAGAAATAAATGCTCAGCAGGAATTATTGTTTTTTCAGAGAATATAGTATACTGCCAATTTGAAAATAATTGAAAAGGAGGTGTTTGGCCGAAAGAGGAAGGAAGATAAGCCTGTTGAAGGAAAACGTTAGTATAAAAATCGAGGAGGGTAACAAATGAAAAGTTTAAAGTTTCTCTGTTTAGTTCTTGCCGT
>SLHK01000136.1 GCA_007136165.1 Syntrophomonadaceae bacterium | reverse complement strand
GGCATCATGAAGCGCCCCCCCCGGCCTTCCCGGGAGAGCATCTTTGCCGGGGGGCTCCGGCAGCGGATTATCACCCAGGGCATCAACATCGGCATCGTTTCCGTCATCGCCTTTGCCTTTATCCTTCAACAAGGGGCCCCCCTGGACCAGGCCAGGACGGTGGCCTTTGCCACCCTCATTATTTCTCAGCTGGTCTATGTCTTTGACTGCCGGGTGGTGGACGGTAAGAACAAGCCGTCCTTTTTCAGCAACCCCTACCTGCTGGCCGCCGTTATGTCCTCCGTCTTCCTGCTGCTGCTGGTGGTCTATCAGCCTTTCCTGCAGGGCATATTCTACACCACCCCTTTAACCCTTCCGGTGTGGCTCATGGTTTTGGGCTTCTCCCTGCTGCCCACCCTCCTGTCCCGTTTGCTGCGCCCGGCAAGCCCCGGGGAAAGGAGACGGCCCCTGCTGTCGCGAAAGTAGGGGTTTACTTGCGGCAAAAGCTTGCAAAAAAGCCTCTCTCTGGTAAAATAGATAGGCAGGTATCATAAAAAGCGGCATAATGGAAAGAAGGGATGCCAATGGTGCGCTCCATGACGGGTTACGGCCGGGGAGACAGGGAGGGGGAGAGGGCCAGGATAGCGGTGGAGATAAAGACGGTGAACCACCGCTACCGCGACATTTCCCTGCGTATTCCCCGGGAAATATCATCCCTGGAGGAAAAGGTGAGAAAGGTCCTGCAGCAGCACGTGTCCCGGGGCCGGGTGGATGCCTTCGTCTCCCTGGAAGCCCTATCCGGCGAGGGAGCGCCGGTAAAGCTGGACAGGGATATGGCCCTGGGGTACCTTAAAGCCCTGCAGGAACTGGCAGGCATGGGGGTCAAAGACGATACCGCCGTCTCAACCCTGGCCCGCCTGCCCGATATCTTTATCTCCCAGGGGGATTACCGGCCGGATGACCTTTGGCCCCATCTGGAAGGGGCCCTGCTGGATGCCGTGGGGCAGCTCACGGGCAGCAGGGAAGAGGAGGGGAAGGGCCTGGCCCGGGACCTCCGGGAGAGGTTGGCCCTCATTCAAGGGTATGTGGGGGAAATTTCCGAATTGGCCCCCCGGGTGGTGGAGGAGTACCGTCAGCGACTGCGGGAGCAGGCGGAGAAGCTGCTGTCGGGGCAGGACCTGCAGGAGGACAGGCTCCTTATGGAAGTGGTGCTTTTTGCGGAAAAGAGCAGCATCAGCGAGGAGCTGGTCCGCCTGGAGAGCCATGTGCAGGCCTTCGCCGGGGCTTTGGAGCAGGGAGGGGCCGTGGGCCGCAAGCTGGACTTCATCCTCCAGGAGGTGAACCGGGAGGTTAATACCATCTCCGCCAAGGCCAACGACTATGAGATTTCCCGGCGGGTGGTGGAAATTAAAAGCCAGGCGGAAAAAATAAGAGAACAAGTGCAAAATATCGAATAAAGGCCGTGTAATCAAATTTATCCTTGCATTTTTTCCGGATATTCCGTTATACTAATGTTTAAAAGGACTGGTTATCATCTTACAGGGAGGGATATATTTGCCAATCAAGTTGATCAATATCGGCTTTGGCAATATCGTGGCGGCCAACCGGATTATTGCCATCGTAAGCCCTGAATCGGCGCCCATCAAGAGGTTGATTACCGAAGCCCGGGACCGGGGCATGCTCATCGATGCCACTTACGGCAGGAGGACCAGGGCTGTTATCGTGGCGGACAGCGAGCATGTGATCCTGTCGGCGGTACAGCCGGAAACGGTAAAACACCGCCTGCACTCCAAGGAAACTGTCACTCAACCCGAGGAACTGGAAGGGGAGTAGCCCATGGCGGAGGGACTCCTGATGGTGGTTTCAGGTCCCTCGGGGGTGGGTAAAGGCACCGTCTGCCGGCACCTGCTGCAAAAAAACCCAGAGCTGGCCATGTCCGTTTCCATGACAACCCGCTCCCCCCGCAGGGGAGAAGAAGAGGGCAAGAGCTATTTCTTCACCACTAGAGACACCTTCGTGAAACTGCGGGAGGAAGGGGCTTTTCTGGAATGGGCCCAGGTTTACGGCGATTTGTACGGGACGCCCAGGCGTTTTCTCGAGGAACAGAGGGATTTGGGGAAAGACATCCTGCTGGAGATAGACACCCAGGGGGCCAGGCAGGTCAAGGAAAGCTACCCCCGGGGAGTATTCGTGTTTCTTCTACCCCCTTCCCTGGCAGAACTTAAGGCCAGGATAGTGAAGCGGGGGACAGAAAGCCTGGATGCCATGGCAAAAAGGCTTGATTTTGCTCGGGAGGAAATGAAGTCCCTGGATATCTACGATTATGTGGTCATAAACGACAGGGTGGCAGAAGCCGCCGGGCGCATGAGCGCCATCCTGGCGGCGGAAAAATGCGCTGCCGGGAGAAACAAAAATTTAATCGCGAAACTTTTAAAGGGGGGCACCTGGTGATTTATCCTTCCATCGATAAACTTATCCAGCATGTGGACAGCAAATATACCCTGGTGATTGTGGCAGCCAAGCGGGCACGGCAAATCAAGAACAACCTTTTAGAGAAGGAAAAAAAGGAACATAAGACCTACAAGGAAGTTACCATGGCCTTGGAAGAGATCGCCCAGGGCGATGTCTTCTACGAGCGCAAGAAAAAGACCATGGGCAGCTGATACCGGAGGGGATTTAGATGCTTACCGGCAAGAAGATTCTCCTGGGCCTCACGGGGGGAATTGCAGCCTACAAGGGAGCGGAAATTTGCCGTTTGCTGGTCCGGGGAGAAGCGCTGGTAAAGGTGGTTATGACCAAAAATGCCTGCGCTTTTATTACACCCCTGACCATGCAGACCCTGAGCGGTTCCAGGGTTTATACCGAAACCTTTTCCCCTGAAAACTACCAGATAGACCATGTGAGCCTGGCCCGCTGGGCCCAAGCCCTGGTGGTGGCCCCGGCCACCGCCAACATCATCGGCAAAATGGCCCACGGCATCGCCGATGATTTGCTGACCACCCTCTTCCTGGCCCGGGGGCGGATGCCCGTCCTCCTGGCCCCCGCCATGAACAGCGAGATGTTCCGGGATAAAATATTTCAGGACAACCTGACTGCCCTGAAGAAGAGGGGAATTTATACCGCGGATCCCGGCAGCGGCCAACTGGCCTGCGGTTCCAGCGGGGAGGGGCGCATGGCAGAACCCCGGGAGGTCCTGGATGCCCTGGCGGGCCTTCTGCAGGAGAGGCAGGATTTTACCGGCCTTAAGGTGCTGGTAACGGCGGGCCCCACCCGGGAACCCCTGGACCCCGTCCGCTATTTCAGCAACCGCTCCAGCGGCAAGATGGGCTTCGCCCTGGCCCGGGCCGCCCGGGACAGGGGTGCCCGGGTGCATCTCATCGCCGGCCCCACTTCCCTGACGGTCCCCGACGGCATCCAGTATCAAGAAGTGATGACGGCGGCCCAGATGTATGAAGCCGTCCTGGGGGAAGCACCCGAAATGCATGTGGTCATAAAGGCGGCGGCGGTGGCCGACTACCGTCCCCTGGAACAGGCGGGGGACAAGATAAAGAAAGATTCTGCCTCCCTGACGGTAACCCTGGCAAAAAACCCGGATATCCTGAAAACACTGGGGGAAAGAAAGGGGCCGGGTCAAATCCTGGTGGGTTTTGCCGCTGAAACCCGGGACCTTCTGGAGAACGCCGCGCATAAACTGGCCCGTAAAAACCTGGATGTAATCGCTGCCAACGATGTCTCCCGGCCCGATATTGGTTTTGAGGGGGATCAGAATGCCCTGACCCTCCTTTTTGCCGGGGGAGGAAGGGAGGACATCCCTCCGGGCAGTAAAGACCAGGTGGCCCACAGGCTTCTGGACGCTGTGCTGAGAATAAAAAACCGGCCCTGAGGCCGGTTTTTTGAAAACCTTTAAACACCGGGGACGAAGGGCCCCAGTATGAGGGGAGTTATCAGCACCTCTATGCAGGCCGCCGCCGCCAGCATCAGGAAGATAACGGGAGCCATTTTTGCAGCCTCCCGAAAATTCATCTTCAGGCTGTTTACCCTACTTTCTCCCGGCAGGGGAAAAACGATGTGGTAGCCTATCTTTAAGCCCAGGGCAGCGCTGATGAAAAAGGCGGGCAGTTCCAGGATGCCGTGGGGTAAAATCCCCAGGAAGAAAAAGACGGGAAAGCTTATGCCCTCCTCGGCCATGAGCATGGCCACCACCCCCATGAGGGTGCCGTTGCCGAAAAGGCTGAGGAGGGAGGGCAGCCCCAGGATGACAGAAAAGAGGATAATGCTGAAGGATGCCACCGTGTTGTTCAGCAGGATCAGGTAGATGCCCCGGATGGGATGGGAGGTGTAAACGTCATCCCCCAGTTCCATGAGCTTTTCCAGCTGCTCCAGAATCAGCTGAAAGGCCAGGGGGTTGCCGCCCAGGGCCGTTCGGGCCACCAGGTAACCGGCGGTGAAGAAACCGCAGGCCAGCAGGAGCCAGCTGAAATTTTCTTTGCCAAAGTCCCTTAAGCGCGAAATCATGGGTGCAAACCTCCTTTTCCTCTTTTTATTATATAGGTTTCTCCGGCAAATGAAAAGACTTCCCGGCAATAAAGGAAAAGGCAGGATTATGGAGAAATATTCTATAGGAAGCAGCGAGGAGGAGCAGGAGTGAAGCAAATGGAAGCGATAGAACCGTCCCCCTCCTTCGTTGAGGTGTGGGTGGCCTCGGCTGTTGATGCCCTGGACCGGCCCTTTCACTATGCCCTGCCCCCGGAGCTTAAAGGACGGGTTTTGCCGGGGATGCGGGTGGAGGTCCCTTTTGGCAGGCGGAGGTCCCAGGCTTTTGTTATCAGGCTCTTGACGGAACCGGAGTTCTCTCCCGTAAAGGAAATTTACCACGTACTGGATAAAGCCCCCCTGCTGACGGAGGAGCTTCTGCATCTTTCCAAGTGGGTGGGGGATTACTATTTGTGCAGCCGGGCCGCCGTCCTGCAGGCCATGCTGCCCTTTCCCAGCCGCAGGGCGAAAAAGGGCCAACATGCCTTTTTGGCCCTGCCTCCGGAAAAAGCCCGGGAAGCCCTGGACTCTCTGGTAAAAAAGGCCCCCCGGCAGGCCCGGGCCCTCATGCTGCTCCTGGAAAGGGGCTCTTTGAGCGTAAAGGAGCTCAAGGCTGAGACGGGCGCCGACACCGGCGTTATCCGGGCCCTGGAAGGGAAGGGGCTGGCAACCCTGAAGGAAGGGGAGGAAAGGGGGTTCCGGGGCCCTGCGGGAACCGGTGAAAGGGTTACCCTGACCCTGGAGCAGGAGAAAGCCCTGAAAGCCCTGGAGAAGGCCCTGGACCGCCGGGAAAGGGAGACCTTCCTCCTTCACGGGGTGACGGGGAGCGGTAAGACGGAAATTTACCTGAGGATTTGTCAAAAATCCCTGACGGCCGGGCGGGGAAGCCTGGTGCTGGTGCCGGAAATTTCCCTGACGGGCCAGATGATTGAGCGGTTTCAGAGCTTTTTTGGCTCCCGGGCAGCCCTTCTCCACAGCAGGCTTTCCCCGGGAGAGAGATATGATGAATGGTGCCGCCTTCTTTCGGGCAAGGCCCGCATTGCCGTGGGCCCCCGGTCCGCCGTCTTTGCCCCCGTCCGGGATCTGGGCGTCATCATCCTGGACGAGGAACACGAGTGGACTTACAAGCAGGAGGAAACCCCCCGCTACCACGCCCGGGAGGTGGCCCGGGAACGGGCCCGGGGCCAGGGTTCCCTGGTGGTGCTGGGGAGCGCCACTCCCTCCCTGGAGAGCTATTACCGGGCCCAAAGGGGCGGCTACAAGCTCCTCCGTCTGTCCCGCAGGGTCCTGGAAAGGCCCATGCCTCCTGTCTCGGTGGTGGATATGCGCCAGGAGCTGAAGGAGGGGAACCGCCGCATGTTCAGCCGCAGCCTGCTGAAACACCTGCAGGAGACGGTGGAGGCAGGTGAAAAAGCCCTCCTCTTTCTGAACCGGCGGGGGCATTCCACCTGTGTCCTGTGCCGGGAATGCGGCCTGGTAATCCGCTGCCCCCACTGCGAGATTGCCATGACCTACCATTCCCAGGACATAAAGCTCCTGTGCCATTACTGTTCCAAGGGCATCAGGGTGCCGGATACCTGCCCCAAATGCGGCTCCCGCTACATCAAGTATTTTGGTACCGGGACCCAGAAGGTGGAGGAAGAGATCCGCTCATGTTTCCCCCAAACGGGTATCTGGCGGATGGATACCGATACCACCTCCCGCAAGGGAGCCCACAGTAAAATTCTTCAGTCCTTTACGGGGAAAGGGGCCGCCATTCTCATCGGGACCCAGATGGTGGCCAAAGGCCTGGATATCCCGGGTATTACCCTGGTGGGAGTCCTGGCGGCGGATATGGGGCTGAATTTGCCGGATTTCAGGGCAGGGGAGCGAACCTTTCAGCTCCTTACCCAGGTAGCCGGCCGCACGGGCAGGGGTGCGGAAGTGGGCCGGGTCATCGTCCAGACCTACGAGCCGGAACACTTCGCCATCCAGGCGGCCAGAGAGCACGATTATGAAACTTTCTATGCCCAGGAATCCAGGAGCAGGCAGGAATTGGGTTATCCTCCCTACAGCAGCTTTATCCGCCTTCTCCTTACGGGAGAAGAGGAGAGCCGGGTGGCTCTGG
>SLHK01000127.1 GCA_007136165.1 Syntrophomonadaceae bacterium | reverse complement strand
CCTCTGCCAATACTTTTTCTCCTGTTTCCTCTTCCACTGCCTCTTCTGCCGTTACCTCTTCATCTCCTTCGTCCCTGTCCTTTTCCAGCAGTTCTTTGGCCTTTCGCCTTTCCGCCAGTTGAGTTTCATTGACGATGTCTACCTTCCAGCCCGTCAGCTTGGCCGCCAGCCGGGCATTTTGCCCTTCCTTGCCGATGGCCAGGGACAGCTGATAATCCGGAACCACCACATTGGCAATTTTACCCTCTTCCTTTATGCTTACGGAGACCACCTTGGCAGGGCTCAAGGCATTGGCGACATAAACCTCCGGGTTTTCATCCCACTTGACGATGTCAATCTTTTCGCCCTTTAATTCGCTGACCACCATCTGGACCCGGGAACCTTTGGGGCCTACACAGGCGCCCACCGGATCCACGTCGGGGTTCTTGGAGAAAACGGCCAGCTTGGAACGATGCCCCGCCTCCCGGGCCAACCCCTTAATTTCCACCACCCCGTTATATATTTCCGGCACTTCCAGCTCAAAGAGGCGTTTTAAGAGGCCGGGGTGGGTCCTGCTCAGTAGAATCTGGGGGCCTTTGGTGGTCTTTTTTACTTCGCTGATATAGGTCTTTATCCGGTCCCCCTGCTTGTATATCTCCCCGGACATCTGCTCCGCCTGGGGCAGGATGGCTTCCGCCCTGCCCAGGTCCACCACCACATTGCGCTGGTCTGTGCGCTGGACGATGCCCGTTATGATATCCTGCTGCCTGTCCACGTAATCTTCATAGATTAATTCCCGTTCCGCTTCGCGAATCCGCTGGATAACCACCTGCTTTGCCGTTTGGGCGGCAATGCGGCCGAAATTTTTCGGTGTTACTTCCTTTTCCACCACATCCCCCGCTTCATAGATGGAGTCAATGGCTTTAGCCTCCTCCAGTGAAATTTCCTGGATGGGGTTTTCCACCTTCTCCACCACCGCCAGACGGGTAAAAACCTTGATTTCCCCCGTCTCCGGCGTCAAATCCACCCGGACATTGCTGCCGGGGGTGAAGTTTCGCTTATATGCGGAAATCAGTGCAGCTTCAATAGCCTCCAGCAGAGTCGCTTTACTGATGCCTCTTCCTTTTTCGATGGCGTCCAGGGCTGACAAAAATTCCTGATTCAAATCTGCCATCCTCCTCTCTTTATCAATTTTCGAAACGGAATACCAAATGGGCTTTGGAAATCTTATCTAAAGGGACGGCCACTTCCTCCCCCTTAACCTGAAGGAGCAGTTCTTCTTCCCTTAGTCCCTGGATGACCCCTTCCAGTTTCTTGCTGCCCTTGATGGCAGTATAGGTATGAACCCGGGCCTCCCGGCCCCTAAACCTCTCGAAGTCGGTACTCTTCTTCAGGGGGCGTTCCACCCCGGGGGAGGAAACCTCCAGGCTGTAGGAGCTTTCGATAGGGTCCTTCTCGTCCAGGTACCCTCCCAGGACCTTGTTAACCTTTTCGCAGTCCGAGAGCTGTACGCCGTCGGGCTTATCGATGGTTACCCTCAAGATCCTGCGCCCCTGTTCCCTCAAGAACTCCACATCCACCAGCTCGTAGCCCAGCTGGTAAAGGGAAAAGGCTTCTTCTATAAGACGGGTTAACCCCTTGCGATCCATATTATTCCCTGCCGTTTCTCCTAAGATTAAAGAGTGGGATATTGCCCACTCTTTAGCAAAAGCGCCACATTTTTTTCCAAAGTTATTTTACCACAATCACCGGCCCGATGCAAGAAAACCGGCAAAACAAGGGGCAAAGGGGGGCAAGAAGGAACCGTCCCCGTTTGCTGCCTGCTACCTTTGTAGCCCTTTGTTACTTGAATTGTTCAATGCGGGCAAAGTATTTGACAATTTCCCAGTACATTTTAAAGCGGGCGGCCAGGCCTTTGACCAGGCCCAGCTTCTCTTCCTTCATAACATGGGACATGTCCGACAGAACCACTTCCTCCACCCGGATTCCGTGTTCTTCAATATACTGGGTTAAGGCCACTTCCACGCCGAACCGGGTGATGTCCATATCGGAAATCTTCTCCAGCAGGGAGCGGCGGACGGCCCGCTGCCCCGACAGGTAAGGGGCCACCTTTTGGGCCAGGTCCGTCACCATGCGGCCCCGTTCAAAGATGCCCAGGGTCATCTCCGCCCTCCCCGAAATAACGGGGTCCAGCAGAGAACGGACATGGGCTTGTGTCAGGCCTATCAGGTCCGCGTCCAGAAAGAGGATAACATCGGCTTCGGTGCTTTCCAGCCCCGCCGCCATGGCCCCCCCCTTCCCCATGTTCTCTGCCAATTCAATGACCACCACATCATATTCCCTGGCCACATCCACCGTCCCATCGGTTGAGCCGTCGCTTACCACCACGATGGTATCAATAAGATCTGTCTCCTGCAGGACCTGGAGTACATCACCAATGGTTTTTTCTTCGTTATAAGCCGGTATTATCGCTATTACTCTCATGGCCCGTCCCACCTCATTACCAGTTAATTGTCTGTCTCATAATCCCAATCAAGGCCGGTACCAGTTCACTTTCGGGGACTTTTTTGACGACATTCCCCTTCTTGAAGATAACTCCCGTCCCTTTGCCCCCGGCAATCCCGAAGTCGGCCTGCCTGGCCTCCCCGGGACCGTTTACAGGGCAGCCCATCACAGCAACTTTCACAGGAATTTTCAGCCCCTTAAGCCGCGCCTCCACTTCAATGACCAGGGACAGCAGATCGATGCCGCAGCGGCCGCAGGTAGGGCAGGAAATGATCTCGGGGCCGAAGAGCCGCACCCCCGCCGCCTGTAAAATCTCCTTGGCCGCCCTGACTTCCTCCCGGGGGTCCCCCGACAGGGAAACCCGAAGGGTGTCCCCCAAACCTTCCAGCAGCAGATAGCCCAGGCCCACCGCCGACTTTATGGTCCCCTTATAGGGGGTTCCCGCTTCCGTGATGCCGATGTGTAAAGGCCAGTCGGTTTTCTCCGCAAAGAGCTGGTATGCCCGGATGGTGGCTGCCGCATCGGCGGCCTTGAGGGAGACCACGACCCGGGAAAACTCCGCCCTCTCCAGGACCTCAAGATAGCTCAAGGCCTCTTCCACCATGGCCTCCGGTGTGGGCCCGCCCCACTTATCCAGGGCCCCCCGGCTCAGCGAACCGGCGTTGACCCCGACCCGCAGGGCAACCCGCCGTTCCTTAGCCCGGGAAACGATGCGGGCAAATTTTTCCCTGCCCCCGATATTTCCGGGATTGATCCTCAGTTTGTCCACCCTTTTTTCCAGGGCCTCCAGGGCCAGGGTGTGGCTGAAGTGGATATCCGCCACCAGGGGGATGCCAACCCTCTCCTTTATCTCATCCAGGGCTTCCAGGGCCTCCCTGTCGGGGACGGCCACCCGGATTATTTCCACCCCTTCTTCAATCAGTCCCTGTATCTGGGCAACCGTCTCCTCAACCCGGTGAGTCGGCGTGTTGGTCATGGACTGGAGGGCAACGGGCTGTCCATCTCCGATGATTAAATTCCCCACGGCAACCCCGCGCCTTATCTTTCTTTTTTTTAGCATGGCATCACCGGAAAATATCCAGCCGGATTAGATCCCTGTAGGCTATAATGATCATGAGCAGGATGAGCAGGGTAAAGCCCACGAAGTGAATGAAACCCTCTTTCTTGGGGTCCACGGGCCTCCCCCTCACCCCCTCCACCAGCAGGAAGACCAGCCGGCTGCCGTCCAGGGCCGGAATGGGCAGCAGGTTGATCAAGCCCAGATTGACGCTGAGGGCCGCCGACAGGGACAGGAGGTTTACCATGCCCGTCTGGGCCACCTCCCCCACTATGCTGATAATCCCCACAGGGCCGGCCACATCGGCGGGAATGCGCCCGGCAATCATGCCCACCAGGCTGACGACGATTAAATTTATAAGCCGCACCGTATTGGCCAAACCCAACCGCAAGGAGGGCAGCACCTGGTAGCGCAACGTCTTGGGGCCGATGCCTATCAAGCCCCGGCCCGTCTCGTCCTCGGGCTTGGGGACCACGTTAAAGGTCAGCACCCGGCCTTCCCTTTCCACCACCAGTTCAATCTCCCTGTCGGGGTTTTCGTTGATAATCCGGACCACCTGTTCCCATTCTTCAATGGCTTCCCCATTGGCGGTCAGGAGGGTGTCCCCCACCCTGAGGCCCGCTTCTTCCGCCCTCTCCCCCTCCACGATATGGCCTACCTGCACGGGAAATGTGGCCACACCCAGAAAGCCAAAGTAGATGATGGCGAACAGCAAAACAGCCAGCAAAAAGTTCATCAGGGGGCCGGCGGCAATGATGGCAAAGCGGGTGGCCACCTTCTGTTTTTGAAAACTCCCCGGTTCATCGGTTTCTTCCGGGTCCTCCCCCACCAGGCGCACGAAGCCTCCCAGGGGAAAAATCCTCAGGGAGTAGTCCGTCCCCCCCGAGTGCCAGGAAACGGCCTTGGGCCCAAACCCCAGGGCAAACTCCTTGACGGTGACCCCCGCCTTCTTGGCCGCGATAAAATGGCCCAGCTCGTGGAAAAAAATGAGGATCCCAAAAACAAAAACCGAAGATATAATTGTAACCAGCATTACCTATCCCACCTTATTCGAGGGCCCGCAGGCTCTCCTGCCTGGCCCAGTGATCAGCATTCAGAATGTCCTCTAGCGCAGGGCCCATAACGGGCTTGTGCCTGGACATTACCTGTTCAATTATATGCGGGATGAGGGCAAACTCAACCTTTTTCTGCAAAAATGCCTCCACCGCCACCTCGTTGGCCGCATTCAGGACCGCCGGCATGGTCCCCCCCTTCCTCCCTGCCTCGTAGGCCAGGGGCAGGCAGGGGAAGGTTTCCCCATCGGGCCGCCCAAAATGCAGGGCCCCCAGTTCTGCCAGATTCAGCGCCTCATCCTCCCGCCCCCACCTCTCCGGATAGGAAAAGGCATACTGGATGGGGACCTTCATATCCGGCAGCCCCAGCTGGGCCAGGGTGGAACCGTCCACAAACTCCACCAGGGAGTGAACGATGCTCTCGGGATGGACCAGGACCTCAATCCGGTCATAGCCCACATCGAAAAGCCAGCGGGCCTCCATAACCTCCAGGCCCTTGTTCATGAGGGTGGCGGAATCGATGGTGATCTTTTGGCCCATCTGCCAGCGGGGATGCTTTAACGCCTCCCCGGGCCCCACCCCTTTAAGGTCCTCCGGGGAGCAGCCCAGAAAGGGGCCTCCCGAAGCCGTTATGATAAGCTTCTTGACGGCCGCCCCATTTTCCCCCTGCAGGCATTGAAATATTGCGGAATGCTCGCTGTCTACCGGGATCAGGCCGACTCCCTTTTCCCGTACCAGGGGCATTACAATCTCCCCCGCCGCCACCAGGGTTTCCTTATTGGCCAGGGCAATGGTCTTCCCCCCCTTGATGGCCTCCAGGGTGGGCAAAAGCCCGCTGAACCCCATGATGGCCGCCAGGAGCAGGTCATACCCCTCCGCCGCCGCCATTTCCTTAAGCCCTTCCCCACCCTCCAAAACCGTTTTGAGACCGGGCAGGTCCCTGACCCTTTGCCGCAGCCTGGCCGCCCCTGCGGCCTCGGCCACGGCGGCATAGACGGGTTTATACTTTCGCACCTGTTCCTCCAGGAGGCCGATATTCCTCCCGGCGGCCAGGCCCACCACCTGAAAACTCTCAGGCCGGCCGTCCACCACTTCCAGGGCCTGTCGCCCTATGGAACCGGTGGAACCCAAAATCACAATCCTTTTTTTTTGCATGCTCCCCCTCCTGCTTTAAACCTTTAAAAAAAGAGTACCAGCATTATGTAAAAAAGAGGGGCGGCAAATATGAGGCTGTCAAAACGGTCCAAAAACCCGCCGTGGCCGGGAATAATCGCCCCCGTGTCCTTTATCCGGTAATGCCGCTTCAGGGCCGAGATGACCAGGTCGCCGCTGTACCCCGCCAGGGATACCAGCAGGGCCGCCGCCAGGGCCATGGTAAGGTTCAGCCTGAAGATGAGGGCGTAAGCCGCCAGGAAACCCAGGGTGCAGAGGATGCCCCCCACCGCCCCCTCCACCGTCTTGTTGGGGCTCACCAGGGGTGCCAGCTTTCTTTTTCCCAGGCTGGAACCCACGAAATAGGCGCCGGTGTCATTGGCCCAGATGCCGATGAAAAGAAGCAGGGACAGGAGGAAACCTCCTTCCCGGGCCCTGAGGAGCAGGAGGAAGCTCAAACAGCCTGCAATATAAATAATGCCCCATATGACTGTCATCAATTCCCATGGCGTAAGACGGGGGAAAAAAATGACGTGTAGGAAAGCAAAGATGAGCAAAACCAGGATGAGCGCGAAAGCAAAGTACTGGGGGTAATAAAACTGCACCCAAAGGACTGCCAGGGCCGCCACCAGCACCATCCACCGGGGCAGAACAAACTCACCCCTGCCCGCCATGGCCAGGAATTCCCTGAGGCTGACCAGGGTGATGAGAAGTACCAAAGCAAAGTAAAAAAAACCGCCCAAATATGTAAGGTATAAAATTAAAGGAATGCCCAGGACTGCCGCCAGCACCCGGTGCTTTAACATCCGCCTCACCCTCCCCGTGTCCCACTTTTACAGTTTGATACCGCCGAACCGGCGGTCCCTTTCCTGGTAGTCCTTGACGGCCTGCAAAAATTCCCGCCGGGAAAAATCCGGCCACATGGTGTTGGAGAACCAGAATTCCGTGTAAGCCAGCTGCCACAGCAAGAAATTGCTGATCCTCAGCTCCCCGCTGGGCCGTATCAAGAGGTCCGGGTCCGGCAGTTCCCCCGTATACAGGTG
>SLHK01000083.1 GCA_007136165.1 Syntrophomonadaceae bacterium | reverse complement strand
CTGCACAAAACCGATGTGGGGGGCGTCAAGATCAATCTGCAGGACAAAAAAGAAGTGGTGGAAGCCTATACTTCCATCATGGATAACGCCCAGCGCTACTTCCCCCACACCCCCATCTACGGTGTGGAAATCCAAAAAATGATGCCCAAGGGGATTGAAATCATTACCGGCATATCCCGGGACGTGCAGTTTGGCCCCATGATTGCCTTTGGCCTGGGGGGTATTTATGTTAACCTTTTGAAGGACGTGAGCTTCCGCCTGGCCCACGGCCTGTCCCTGGAGGATATCCGGGATATGCTGCGGGAAACAAAGGCCTATACCCTCCTGAGGGGTTTTCGGGGGGAAGAGCCGGCGGATATTGACGCCGTGGTTGACAGCATTGCCCGGGTTACCCGGCTGGCCCTGGATTTCCCCGAAATCTCCGAGATGGACATCAACCCCATATTTGCCTATTCCAAGGGCCTGTCGGCCCTGGACATAAAAATTACCATAAACCCCGAACTGCCGGAGTTGGAACAATGAGCATTAATTCTGTGAAAGAGGTGGATGGCATGACCAAGAACCTGTACCTGATGGGAACGGCGGGAAGCGGTAAATCCGTGGTGGCCCTGGGGTTGGCCAGGATTTTCCAGGAAAGAGGAATCAAAACGGCCTATTTTAAACCCAAAAGCAGCGGCGGTGACCCCAATAAGCGGGTAGATGACGATATCGTCCTTATGAAAGAGGTGCTGGGGATGGATTTTCCCTCTGAAGTCATCTCTCCCTTCCGCACCGGGCCCCTGTACCTTTCCACCTACCACCGGCAGGAACCGGACAGCATCAAGAAAAAGATCCTGGATGCCTACGGGCAGGTGGCAAAGGATGCGGAGGTGGTATTGATTGAAGGAAGCAGCACCCCCTTCGCCTCCGCCGGGCTGGACATTGACGATTTCCGCCTGGCGGCGGACCTCTCGGCCCCGGTGCTGGTGGTGACCAAGGTTATCAACGATTACAGCCTGGACGCCGCCGTCTTCATGAACAAGCTCTTGAAGTTCAAGGGCCTGGAGGTGACGGGCCACATCTTCAACAACGTGCGCCGCATCCTGCTGGATAAAACCCGGGGCATCTACCAGCCCTTGCTGGAGAAAAAGGGGGAACTACTGGGAATTATCCCCGAGGACCCCCAGGTTACAGCCCCCACCGTGCTGGAATACCAGACGGCCCTGGGGGGCGAGGTACTGGCGGCAGAAGACCGGATGGACAGAATCGTGGAAGACGTGGTGGTGGGCTCCATGAACATCGAAAGTGCCCTGACTTACTTAAGGCGCAGCCTCAACAAAGCCTTCATCACCGGGGGAGACCGGAGCGACCTGGCCTTAACGGCCCTGGAAACCAGCACCTCCGTCCTCATCCTGACGGGGGGGCTTTACCCCGATGTTAGGGTTTTGGCCAAAGCCGACGAGCGAAAGGTTCCCGTAATCCTGGTCCACAGCGACACCTACACCACCATTGAACGGGTCCATCACTTGAGCCGCCACATTAAGCCCATGGAGAAAAAGGTTATCGAACTGGCCCACAGGCAGGTCCTGGATAACTGCAATGTGGACCTGATCTTAAAGAAGTTGGGGATATCGGGCTCGTAGGAAATCGAACAAAAAGAAGCGGCATGCCGCTTCTTTTTTGTTTATTTAAGGGCTAGAGGTTGGGATATAAGGGGATAATTATTACCTGCCCCCCGGCAAGCCGAAAGGGGCAAAGGAGATGGTTTTCCCCTGCGCCTTACTGCCCGCTAACTATTTCCCCTTAAGTGCTGTGCTTAACAGCCAGACCTTCCTGAATATTCTTCGTATCCGCTTCCTCTCCTATCCTCCGCTCGCCTTTGGTGGCCCTATACTCGATAATGTATATGAGGACCACCAGGGCCAGGCCCACCAGGTCCGTCCAGATGAGGGCATCCATAAGCATAATGGAGCCCACCAGCACCAACGCCCGGTGCCAGAGGGGCATCTTACGCAGGTAAAATCCCCGGACTGCCGCAGCCAGGGTGGCGCTTCCCAGAAGGCAGGTGGGCAGGACATAGATTAGCTCATGCCAGGGGGCCCGCAGGATAATGGCCGGGTAGTAGATTATCAGGAAAGGCATGACATAGGCCGTCAGGCCGATCTTGAAGGCCTCCCAACCCGTGCGCAGGGGGTCCGCCCCGGCGATGCCGGCGGCGGCATAGGAGGCCAGGCCCACCGGGGGCGTGACGTCGGCGTCGGCCCCGAAGTAAAGGATAAAAAGGTGGGCGCTTATTAAGGGGGCACCCATGGCGACCAGGGCCGGGGCCACCAGGGTGGCCAGAATGATGTACTTGGCGGTGGTGGGAATCCCCATGCCCAGAAGCAGGGAAGCGACCATGGTGAGGGGGAGGGCAATCATCAGCTGTCCCCCGGAGACTTCTGAAATAATAGTGGAAAATTTTAAGCCCAATCCCGTCATGGTCACCATACCGATGATGATCCCGGCGGCGGCACAGGCCGCCACCACCTCCAGGGAATTGATAACCCCCCTGGCGCTGGCCTGAATTATATCCTTTATGTACATGCGGTTTTCCTTTTTAAACCAGCTTAAAACCACGGTGGCGATAACGGCATAAAAAACGGAACGCCCCGGAGAGCGGCCTATCATAAGGAGGACGATTAACATGATCAGCGGCGTAAAGAAGTAAAAGCCTTCCTTTAACGTCTTTTTCAGGGAGGGGAGATCCTCCCGGGGCATACCCAGCAGCCCCTTCTTCAGGGCCTCGTAGTGGATCATGAAATAGGACGTTCCGAAATACATGAGAGCGGGAAAAGCGGCGGCTATCATAACCACCCGATATTCCACCCCAAGAAATTCCGCCATCACAAAGGCCGCCGCCCCCATGACGGGGGGAAGGATTTGCCCCCCGCAGGAAGCATTAGCCTCCACGCCGGCGGCGAAGACGGGCTGGTAGCCCAGCTTTTTCATCAGGGGAATGGTAAAGGTCCCGGTGGTGGCCACGTTGGCGGTGGAACTGCCGCTGATGGAGCCGATAAAGGCGCTGAAAAGGACGGCGGATTTGGCGGGTCCCCCCACGTATTTGCCCGTCAGGGCCAGGGAAAGATCCCTAAAAAAGATGCCCGCCCCGGAACGCTCCAAAAAAGCGCCGAAAACGATAAAGAGCATGATAAAACGCGACGAGACCCCCAGGGGAATACCGAAGACGCCCGCATCCGTCAGGTACAGGTAGGGGAATATGCGCTCGATGGAATACCCCCGGTGCAGAAGGATACCCGGCATCAGCTGCCCGTAATAGGCGTAGAAGAGAAACAGGACGCTAACTATGATGATGGGCCAACCCACCGTCCGCCGCGCCGCCTCCACCACCATGAGCACCAGCAGTAAGCCCAGGATAATATCGGACTGGATGGGGGCACCGGCCCGGTTGGCGATGGCCTCCCAGTTCATCCACACGTTAATCGCTATAACCAGGGTGATGGCCACGCATACCAGGTCCCAGAGCTCAGGCCGGTGCCGGGGGGATCTGATCCGGGCGGGAAACAGCAAAAACAAAAGGGAGGCCGCCATCATCCAGTGAATGTTGCGGAACAGGATGGCGACGGGGGGGCCGAAATAAGCGGTGTACAGGTGGTAAAAACCCACGAAGGCGGCAAAGCCCGTTACCGCCATTCCCAGGTAGCCATCGAATTTCCGGTGTTTTCCCTCCAGGGCCTCCTTGATTTTGGCCTGCGATAGCCGTTCCATATAGCGTTTGAATGGCATAAACTCAACTCCTTCCAATCTACAGCATCTTGTGAAGGGTTCCTTTTCCCGGATGAAAAAGAATATACCCTGCCCCCAAAGGCTAAGGGCCCCCAGGAGCAGGGTATCTAGGGCGGATTGCATTCGGTAATACGGATTACCAGGGGAGTCCCCCCGGGAACCAGGTCGGAAAGGAGGATCCTCGTGTCCCTGATGAAAAACTCCTGGGGGACTGTCCACGCAGCCCTGAGGGGCAATGTTGCAAAGGAACGATCATAGCCTGAAACCGTCACCACCCCGTCGTCATAGCTGAAATCCAATCCCGATCCGAATTCCAACCCGGAGCCGTACCAGTGATACCTCTCTTCCAGCAGGTGCAAAAGGCCGTCATCACCTGCCACGAAGAGCTGTTCCACCGGGGTTTTGTCGGCGGAATGAATATAGGTGAAAAGGATTTCCTCCCCGGGGGAGACGGGGACCCGACTCAGGACCCGGCCCCCGTCCCTCAGGGCGATTTCAAAGCAGTAATCCTTTCCGGATGCATTAAGGTTACTGAAAAAACCTGGCCGCACCGGGGTGAATGGGGATACCGGTATTGCCTCCCGTCTCCTTGCTGATCTCCCCGCCGATGGGGTGAATCCTTGACAGGGCAAACAGGGCGTCTTCGTCGAAAATGGCCTTGACGATTTCATAGGCCAAATCCTCATCCATATCCCTGTGGACCAGCATCAGGTTGCCGATGGTCAGGGCAGAGACATCCTCCTCCAGACCGGTATATGCGCCGGCCGGGATAACACCCTTGGTGAAGTATTCGTGGTCCGCGATAATGGCATCCAGCAGTTCGTCTTCTATGGGGATAAAGCGTATGGGTGTGGTGAACTGGATCTCATTGATGATGGCGGTACCAACGGCAAAGTTGTAGAAGACGGCGTCCACGTTACCGTCCTTCAAGGCATCGGCCGCTTCCGGCTGAGAATAATTACGAGCATCCACATCATCCCAGATCCCTGCCGTAGTCAGTATAATCTCGGAGGTGACGGCGCAGCCGCTGCCCGCCGCATCAATGCTGACCCTCTTGCCCGCCAGGTCTGCCACGGATTGAATGTCGGAATTGGCCGGGACGATCAAATGCTGGGGAGCGGGGTACATGCTGAAAAGGGCCACCAGTTGATCCAGGGCTCCGTCGGCTTCAAACTGGACCTCTCCCAGGATGGCGTTATAAGCGATGTTGGCCATGGCCATGGCCATATCTGACTGGCCCGAGGCCACCAGGCGGGCATTTTCCACCGAGGCCCCGGTGGATTCCGACTGGGCTATAACGCCTTCCACCCTACTGGAGATCTCCTGGGCCATGCCGGCTCCCAGAGGATAGTAAGCTCCCCCCGGGCTTCCCGAAGCCAGGGTAATGAAAATCGGGCCCGTGTCCGGGGGAGGTGGTGGTTCATCCTCATCATCTTCCTCGCCGTTCTCATCGGGGGGAGGGGGATCCGCCGTGGGGGCGCACCCTACAGCCCCGAAGGCTGCAAAAACCAGCAGAAACAGCACCAGCAGAAGAATAAACTTTGTCCTCATTTAGTTGAACCTCCTTTTTTATTTGAACTATTTTATATTATATAATTCTTTGAATACCTTGAATTTCCTGCCTGAGTGTCTAAATATTTGCCTATTTTTCCATTTTTATATATAGTGATACAACCTGATGTATATCGACAAAACCCGGATATCTATCTCCGGGTTTTGTCAAAGGCTTTAGCTTAATACCTGCCGGCAGCGGTCCGGCTGCTACGGCTTAGGGTGACCCGCCAGTTCCGTCAGGGTTTTCTGGATTTGCTCTTCCGGCAGGCTGTAATCCGTAAGGCCGTTGTTTAAATAGGTGTCGTAACCCGTCAGATCCAGGAGGCCGTGGCCGCTGAAATTGAAAAGTATTACCTTCTCCTTCCCTTCCTCCCGGGCCCGCTTGGCCTCCTCTACAGTGGCGGCAATGGCGTGGCAGGTTTCCGGGGCGGGAATGGTCCCTTCCGTCCGGGCCCAGAGAACCCCTGCCTCATAAGTCTCCAGCTGGTTGTAGGACTCGGGTTCCACCAGGCCGTCCAGGGTCAGCTGGCTTATGAGGGGGGCCACCCCGTGGTAGCGCAGGCCGCCGGCATGGATGGAAGGGGGAATGAAGGAATGGCCCAGACTGTGCATGGGCAAAAGGGGCGTCATCTGGCCCGTGTCCCCGAAATCATAGGCAAAGGGAGCCCGGGTAAGGGTGGGGCAGGCCGTTGGTTCCGAGGCCACAATCCGCAGGTCCTTCCCGAAAATCTTGTCCCGCACAAAGGGAAAGGCCAGGCCGGCAAAATTGCTCCCTCCCCCCACGCAGCCGATAATCACGTCGGCCTTCTCGCCGGCAATTTCCAGCTGTTTTTGCGCTTCCAGGCCGATAATGGTCTGGTGCAGCATCACGTGGTTCAAAACGCTCCCCAAAGAATAGCGGGTATCGGGGGTGGTGACGGCCTCTTCGATGGCCTCGCTGATGGCAACCCCCAGGCTGCCGGGGCAGTCCGGGTCTTTTTCCAGGATGCTGCGGCCCACCTTGGTCTCCCGGCTGGGGCTGGCCACACACTTCCCGCCCCAGGCCTGCATCATGAGGCGGCGGTAGGGCTTTTGCTCGTAGCTGACCCGGACCATGTAGACCTTGACTTCCAGGCCGTACAGGGCCCCGGCCAGGCTCAGGGCGCTCCCCCACTGGCCCGCTCCCGTCTCGGTGGTCAGCTTTTTAATGCCGTAAACCTTGTTGTAATAAGCCTGGGGTATGGCCGTATTGGGTTTGTGGCTGCCGGCAGGGCTTACGGACTCGTCCTTGTAGTAGATTCGGGCCGGGGTCCCCAGGGCTTTCTCCAGGGCAGAAGCCCTGACCAGAGGCGAGGGCCGGTAAATCAAAAGTTTTTCCAGAACCCCCTCGGGGATATCGATGAACCTTTCCCGGCTGACTTCCTGTTCGATCAGGTTCATGGGAAAAACCCTCTCCAGGTCCTGGGGGCCGATGGGTTTCCCGGTGCCGGGGTTTAAAGGCGGTCTAAGGGGTGTGGGCATAT
>SLHK01000129.1 GCA_007136165.1 Syntrophomonadaceae bacterium | reverse complement strand
TTTTAGTGATCACAGCGGTTGGGCCCCGTATCCAGGGTCCCCTGCAGATATTTCATGATTACATCTTCCGGCCGCCCGCTAACCCCGGAGATGAGGCGGATGCCCCTCTCGGCAAAGAGGTCCTGTGCCCTGCTGCCAATACCTCCGGCAATAACGATCTCTACAGCCTTCCCGGCCAGAAAGCCCGGGAGAAACCCCGGCACATGTTGGGGATTTTCCAGGGTGTACCGGCGAACAATGTTATTCCCTTCAATTTCAAAAACCCGGAACTCCTGGCAGTGCCCAAAATGGGGAGATACCTGCTCCCTATCCACAGCGATGGCTACCTTCATTCTCCTTCCTCCTCGTTTTGCAAGTATTTTTGCATATTCTCCCAAAAACCCCTGATGGCCGCTGCAGCAGTGCTGCCTTCCATTTCCAGCGGTGTCTTATAGTTCCGGAGCCCCTCCACAACCCGGGAGTCGAAGGGGATCTTGCCCAGTACCGGTACCCGGGCCTGCCGGCAGTACGCTTCAATTTCTGCGGTGAGCTCGAGGTTCACATCAAACCGGTTTATACAGACAACGGCAGGAATACTGAAGTGGTCTGCCAGGTCCAGGACCCTAAGCAGGTCGCTTTTTCCCGACAGGGTGGGTTCGGTGACCAGGATGGCCGCGTCACAGCCTGTCAGAGAAGCGATGACTACGCAGCCAATTCCCGGCGAACCGTCTATAAAGAATAATTTTTCTGTCTGTATATATGGCTGAATAATCCGCCTTACCTCGGTAACCAGTTTTCCTGAGCCCTCCGCCCCGATGTCCAGAAGGGCATGGGAGAACAAACCCTCCCCCGTCTCATGAACATAAGTGTCACCCGTTTTTACCGTCTCCAGGTGGGCAGCCCCGTGGGGGCACACCAGGCTGCACACACCGCAACCTTCGCACCGGAAGGGAATAACCTGGTACCCGGCGCTTATGGCCTGGAAACGGCATGCTTCCCTGCAAAGGCCGCACTGGCGGCACAGGTCCTCATCGATTAAAGCTGTTTGAGCGCCCCGGTATTCCTTTTTTTCCAGCAGTTTTCCCTGCAGCAGGATGTGCAGGTTGGGCGCTTCCACATCGCAGTCCGCCAAGGCTTTCTCTCCGGCCAGGCGGGCCAGGGATGCCGCCAGGGTTGTCTTCCCCGTTCCTCCTTTACCGCTGAGGATGGCGATGGTTTTCATGGCCTACCTCCTCCTTGATTTTTCCAAAGAGGTTTTGAAAGAAGTGCAGCCAATCTTTTTCCCCTTGGATCAGCAGTTCTCCCCGGGAATAGGTTTCGGCGATTTCCAGGGAAAAAGGAATTTCCGCCAGGATTTTGCTGCCTTTTTCCCGGCAAAACTGATGGACATCTCCATTTTTCCCATCCCCTTTGTTAATCAAAACCCCGAAAGGCAAACCCAACTTTTCCATGAGCCTGACGGCAATGGCCAGGTCATGGCGGCCAAAGGGGGTTGGTTCCGTTACCAGCAGGCAGTAGTCCGTATCTTCCACCGCATGGACCACAGCGCAGGCAGCTCCCGGGGGGCAGTCAAAGAAAACAGGGCCGTTTTCCTTTACCCTTCTTTTCAATTCGTTAATGAGAGGGACAGCTACAGGCTCTCCCACCTGCAATTCTCCCTGCATAAAATCCCTTTCCTCACCGATGCTGATAGTACCCACTTCTCTCTGCACCTCCTGCAGAGCCTTCTCGGGACATACAAGGCTGCAGGCCCCGCAGTGATGGCACAGTTCAGGGAAAATAAGTACCTTATTCTTGATGGCGGCCAGGGCATTGAACTGGCATACCCCGGCACAGAGGCCGCAGCCGGTGCATTTACCCTCCTCAAGGCGAGGTACCGGGACCCCTACGGAAACCGTCTCTCTCAGCCGGGGCTTTAAAAAATGGTAACCATTGGGCTCCTCTACATCCAGGTCCACATATTGGCTGGGCCTTACTGCCGCCGCCAGGTTGGTGGCCACCAGGGTTTTGCCCGTTCCCCCTTTCCCGCTCAAAACGGAAATCTTCATCTCAACCCCCTGCCGCCCCTGGCGCCGTAATGACGGGGTTTAGGCGATGTAACTTCCTGCAAATCCCCTTTGCAAAACTTCTCCAGGGCTTCTTTGACGGTATACGGCTCCCCTTCGTAAATCTTTACTCCTGCTGCCTTTAAGACATCCATGGCATTGGGGCCTACACTGCCGGTAATAACGGCCTCTGCCCCTTCTTCCACAACTGTCTGGGCCGCCTGTATCCCCGCCCCCCCGGCGGCGCCTACACCGCCGTTGGGAACAGCGTAAAATTCCCGGGTGTCGGTATCTACCAGCAGAAAGCAGCAGGCCCGGCCAAACCTGGGATCAAGTCTGGCTTCCAATTCCTTATCCATGGACGATACGGCAACTTTCATGAAATTCATCTCCTTTCGCATTATTATTGGCTTATGCCCATTATTATTCTATTCTTATTATGGGCATATGTCAATAATAAATACCCGATTAAAAAAAATAATCACCCGGAGGGGTGATTTTCCTTTTCAGTAGGTTTTTGAGTAGCCCGGCTATTTATTTCTTCCATGCCGGCGGCAGTTTTTCCTGCAAAACCCTCTGCCCGGCCCCGACAGGCATTCCACGCCCTGAGAACCGCAGAAGGCGCAGCGGTATTCCCCCTTAAGAATTTCTTCATATTTTTCGAAGCTTTCTTTCCAATCCCTGCCGCACTCCAGGCAGCGTATGCGGCATATATGCCGGGTGTAGTTGCCCCCGGCTATACGAATGGCCTTACCGTTGATTATTGCGTCCGCCACCTTTTCCCGGGCACTGCTCAGGACCCGTTGGAAAGTTTGTCGTGAAACCTCCATTTTATCGGCGCAAGCTTCCTGCTCCAGGCCTTCCAGGTCCTTTAAGCGCAGGGCTTCCACCTCTTCGATCTGCAGGACAATTTCCCCCGGAGCATCCTCCGAATCGCTGGAAGGAACGAAATGACGGTTGCGGGGAATAAATTCAACCCGCCGCCATTTGACCGGCCGTGGCATATACTACACCTCCCTAAATCAAGCACTGTAAATCTGTTTGTAGCCTTGTAACTTAATTTAATCAGATTTTAGCTGCCATTGCAAGCATTTAACAACCTGTGTTTCTAATCTTTATTGCGGCATCTTGATTAAGGCTTTTTAAAAAAATGTTGACAAACCATTTTATTATATTACAATATAATTAAGTATATACTTAAATTATTTTGTATTTTGCTAAGGTTGCCGGGTACCCCACCAAATATGCAAAGATGTCCCACAGCGGCACAAACAAGGGAGTTGAGGCAATGCTGGAAGTTGAGGATTTAACCAAGAATTACGGGGATTTTCAGGCGGTTAAGGGAGTTTCCTTCCGCGTCAACCAGGGGGAAATATTCGGTTTTCTCGGCCCCAACGGGGCGGGGAAAACCACCACCATCAACATGCTCACCGGCCTGGCCAAAATTACCCGGGGAAGGGCAGCCCTGGCGGGCATGGACTGCAGCAGGGACATTAAAAAAGCCCAGGGGATGATGGGCATCGTTCCCGATGAAAGCAACCTCTATGATGAACTGAGCGGTTTTGAAAACCTGTGTTTCTGCGGCGCCCTGTACGGCATGGAAAAGCCGGACAGGGAAAGGAGGGCGGGGGAACTGCTCAAAGAATTTGGCCTGGCGGACACAGGCGCTAGGCCCTTTAAAGCCTATTCCAAGGGAATGAAACGCAAACTCACCATTGCAGCGGGGCTTATCCACCAGCCTAAAATCCTGTTCCTGGATGAACCCACCACAGGGATTGACGTGGCCAGCGCCCGCCAGATAAGGCAGCTGATCCTTAAGCTGAACAGGGAAGGGGCCACCATTTTTCTGACAACCCACTACATAGAAGAAGCGGAGCGTCTCTGCGCCAGGGTCGCCTTTATTGTGGAGGGGGCCATTGTACGCCTGGGAACCATCGGCCGGCTGATGCAGGAAGCCCAGGAAGAAACGGTCATCCAGTTTTCTTTAAACAGCCGGGTTCAAGAAATCCGAAAAGCCCTGGAAAAAGAATTTCCCAAATTCCATATAGAATTTACCGGAGGGTCTGCCCTGCGGATCCGCTCCCCCTATTCCGTTGAGCTTTTTCCCTTCATGGATTTTTTTCGCAAACATGGCCTGCCCGTCTACGAGGCTAAACTTCTGCGCCCTTCCCTGGAAGATGTCTTTGTCAAGGTTACCGGCATTGAATCCCACAAGATGGTTAAAGAAATAGAGAAAGGCGGCGGCAAAAAATGAGGAAAAAATGGATAGCCTTTCACAGCATACTCATGAAGGACATGGGGAACTATTACCTGAAACCGCCCAACATAAGCTGGGGAATAATCTTCCCCTTTGCCTGGACCCTCATGTTTTATATCCGCTCCCAAAGCCCCCTGGATATCCGGGAAATCCTTCCCGGGGTTACGGCCATGGCGGTCCTTTTCGGCACCACCTCTATGCTGGCGGTAACCATCACCTTTGAACGCAAAAGCCGCTCCTTCGAGCGGCTGCTGCTGGCGCCCATTGATATCAACCTGCTCATGCTGGCCAAAACCACGGGAGCTATCCTCTTTGGCATCATAAATGCCTTCATACCCATCCTCTTTGCTTCTTTCCTGACGGATTTAAGCGGGGTTGCCTGGCTTCCCCTCATAGGCAGCATCTTTTTAATTGCCGTCACTTCCACCTTCCTGGGCTTGTTTGTGGCGGTGGCCGTGAAAGAAGTCTTTGAAGCCCAAACCTTTTCCAATTTCTTTCGCTTCCCCATGGTTTTCCTCTGCGGCCTTTTCCTGCCCATCCAGAGCCTGCCCCTTTTCCTGCGCCCTCTTTCCTACGCCCTGCCTTTAACCTACGGCGTTGACATTCTAAAAACAGCCGTTAACAATAACGGCCATCTTTTTATAGGGCTGAACTTCTCAGCCCTTATCCTCTTCAGCATTTTTCTGTTCGCTTTCAGCACAAGGAAAATCAAAGAAAAGTGGATTCACTAGATTTCTCAAAACACATTAAGTAGTGCTCCTCCGACTCTTCCGCTGCCAGGGGTAAAAAACCAATGCCCCGGCCCAACTCCTGCAACTGCTCCACGGCAGGCAGTTCGTGGCCGCCCACCTCGCCCCCGATACGCCGGTGGCGTTCGTTGATGACCTCCCGGGAGTCGCTGTGCATCACGACCAGCCTTCCCCCCGGCGACAGCAAAGCGTGCATGTTCTTCAGAGCCCTCTCCGGCTCGGAAAAATGGGGGAAAACAGAATAACAAAAGATAATATCGAAGGATTCCGGCAGTAAGGGATCCTCAATTTCCCCTTCAATATCGGCTACAAGGAAACTTATCCTGGGATCCCGGCACTTTTGCCGGGCTTTTTCAATCATCCGGGGAGATATGTCCACAGCCACCAGAGCCCCCGCCCCTCCTATTTGTCTAAGGATGAAGGGAATAAGGACCCCTGTCCCGGTACCCACGTCCAGAACCTTCTGTCCCGGCCGGACAGGGACTTTTTTTAAGAGGGCCCGGATTTTAGCGGGGTCATGCAGGACCTTTTCATCCCAGGTGTCTGCCGCATTGTCAAAGAACTTTGCAAGCTGCACGAGATCACCCTTTCTTGCTTAATTCCGGCAGGGCATTCTTAAGCCGGATTAATACCAGGGGAATCAAAATCAACTGAAGTACAATCCCCGGCAGGCCTGTGACGATGGCCCCCTGGACAAAAAGGGCGGCACCGGGCAGTTGGGTAAAGCCAAAGACCTGCATAAGAACCCAGACAGTAAGGCCCAGGGTGATGCGGCCCGCAATCATTCCTCCAATCAGAGAGGGATAGATTTTTTGCGTGGAACTGTACAGCAGACCTGTGACAGCACCGTAAGCCGCCAGCTCAAAAATCATGGTAATGAGAATCGGGAGGGGGGCCAGGGGCGGCATTCCCGTCAGCAAGAAACTGATGATGGGCGAGATAATCCCCACCAGGGCTCCCACCAGGGGCCCGGAGATGAACCCGGCCAGTATTACAGGGATATGCATGGGCAGGATAACAGGCCCGCCTACCCTCACCATGTGAAAGGCCAGGGGCAAAATTACGGCCAGGGCGATAAACATGGCTGCCTGCAGGGTTTTGTGGGTAGTCAATTTCATAAGAAAGAAATCCTCCTTTTGGGAAAGAGTGCTGCAATAACCATTGCTCAGAGGAGATGCAGCGCTATCCTTGCGTGTTACTACTATATATATTAGTGACACACTTTTAATATTCTCCACATTTTATAAAATCCCTTTTTTTTATGGAAAACTTTTTTTCTTTCTTAAGTATTAAGAAGTTGGCGGCCTTTGCCGGGGAGAGTAGCTTTTATCCTGAAAAATGAAACCCTGACTTTGTATAAAAGTTCCGGTACTGAAAAAACTAGGAATAATCAAGTTAAAAGGAGGTGCCGTTTTGACGGTACAGCTTACCCAAAAAGAACAGTCTCTGCTGCAGGACCAAAAAAGCCACGAAGAAATCTGTGTGCAGAAGTATAACAGTTATGCCGACCAGGCCTCAGACCCTCAATTGAAAGAGCTGTTCAGAAATTACGCCCAGCAGGAGCAGCAGCATTTGGACACAGTAAACCAGATGCTCCAGGGGCAGGTCCCCGACATGAACCAGCAGCAAGGAGGGCAGCAGCAACAGGGCCAACAGCAGATGAAGCCCGCCAAGGACCAATCCGGAAAGCAGCAGGATGCCGTCCTGTGCAACGACATGCTTATGACGGAGAAATACGTGTCCGATTCCTACAACACTGCCATCTTCGAGTTCCAGGACACCAACATGCGTCAGGCCCTCAACCACATCCAAAAGGAAGAACAGCAGCACGGAGAAGGAATTTTTAACTACATGAAGAGCAACGACATGTACAATCCCCAGTAAAGGATGAGAT
>SLHK01000181.1 GCA_007136165.1 Syntrophomonadaceae bacterium | reverse complement strand
CGGGGCCACCCCCCGCTTTACGGCCCACTTCGATTACTTTTTTAATGATAACATCCAGAAATCCTGCTTTTTGCATAATACCGATGAATATAAGGACTCCCGCCATATCGGCGATAACCGGATGGAGACCGCTGTTAATCAATTGTATAATGGTAACTTCGTAGTCCCCGCTCAAAGGAAAACCTGCCACCAGGCCGGCAAGGGTGGCCCCCAGGATTGCAGTTAAATAGAGGGGGGTCTTGCCGCTAATCATCAGGACTAAAACGAGAACCATTACTATTTGTGCTAAGACCATTTCATCTTCTCCTTTCAAAGTGATGTTAATAATTTCACATGCTGTTACAAAAATCTTCGGGCGTTCTTCCTTTTCTTCACCTCCTGCCGAAACGCCCCATGGTAAATTGGTATCATATACTTATTCGCCGCCTTTAAAAAAATTCCTTTCTATAGATTGAATTCTTTTTGTGGAACAAGTATTGACTTTTTTACAGATTGCTGCAAAAACTTTTCGAAATTATTTCCTCTATGACAGTATCTGTCGTCAATCAGGGAATATTTCGAACATTAGTTCGCATTTTCTCTTGACCCTGAACATGCGTTCGCTTATAATGAATACAAACATATGTTTTATCGGGAGGTTAAAATATGTACCCTGTCAGATATGATCGGCGGAAACGGGACCGGAAAAAGAGGCGCCGGAAAAAACTGGTTGTCCTGCTGCTGAGCATCTGCATAATCCTGGGCGCCTCGGTACTCATGAACTCGGGAGGGGCTGCCGATGTGCCCCAATACATGGAATACGTAGTTCAGCCCGGTGACACCCTCTGGAAAATTGCCCGGAGCAACTTGCCCGCCGGCATGGATATCCGGGAATATGTCTTTCAGATAAAGAAGGCGAACGACAATTCCAGCAGCATCATTTATCCGGGAGAGGCCCTACGCCTCCCTATTTAAGGGCTGCTTAGTCCCTACCCCCTGCCATTCCGGGGCCAGAAGCCCGTAAACCACGTCATCCTCAAAGTGGTCATAGAGCCACTCCGCCTGCCTGATGACTCCTTCCTGGGTAAAACCGAGCCTCTCGGGGATGGCCCTGCTCTTAAAGTTCTCCTGGGAGCACCGGATTCTTTTGCCGAGGAAGCCTGGTTTTGTTTTTGGGCACTTGCTCTTACCTGCCGGAAGAATCTCCGCGAATTATAAGCCACGGCCTTCTGTCCTGCCACCTGACCTCTACGGGTATTTCAAAAAAATCCGAAAGGTTCTCTGTTGTCAAAACCGAGGCGGCATCTCCCTGGGAGTGCACTTCGCCCCTGCGAAGGAGCAAAACTTTTGTCAAGCCGGGTATAATCTCTTCCACCCGGTGGCTCACATACAGGAGGTTGGGGCCTTTTGCCCTGCGGCACAGGCCTTCAATGGCCTTGAGGAATTGCTCCCGGGAGAAAATATCCAGTCCTGAGCAGGGTTCATCCAGGAGAAGGAGCCTGGGCCTGCTCATCAAAGCCCGGGCAATCAAAACTTTTTGCTTTTCCCCCTGGGAGAGGGTATCGTACCTTCTGCCCCCCAAATTTCTTAAGCCGACTTCTTGCAAAAGGGATAGGGCCCGTTCCCTGTCGGCGGTACCTGCCCTTTCATACAGGCCAATACTGGCATACTTGCCGCTCACCACTATATCTTCCACTGCCTCGTGGGTATAAAGTTTCTCCTGCAGAGAGGAACTTACCCAGCCGATAGAAGGGCGGATCTCCCGGATGTCCACCCTGCCTAATTCCTTTCCCAGCACCCGGACACGGCCGGATGAAGGCCACATGTAGCCGTTTATAATGTTTAAGAGGGTGGTTTTCCCCGACCCGTTAAGGCCCACAATGGCCCAGTTTTCCCCCGGTTTTACCTGCCAGTCTATATCTTTGAGAAGATATTTTTCCTCACGCATGCAGGACATTTGCCGCATTTCCACCAGCAATATAATTTCACCTCGGCTTCAGGATGTACTATAAAAAGTTCCGCCAGGCCGGCATAAATTCCTTTATCCTGAGGGTCAGAGAAAAAAATTAAATAATTTTTATGAAAAAGAAGGAATCAATACTAGCTGTGACGAATAGGATAAATAAGATGAAATTAGTCCTATTAAGAAAGGATTGGGGCCCATGCAGATTACCCGGCAGACAGAATACGCCATGCAGACCCTGCTGGAATTGTCCAGATACCCCTTCGGCACAGTGCTGTCAGCCAGGACGATTTCGAAGAACCAGAATGTCCCGGAAGTTTTTTTAAAGAAAACTGTCCAGCTGCTGGCCAGAGCAGGCCTGGTCACCACCCAGCGGGGCAGCCAGGGAGGGGTCCGTTTGGCAGTACCCGCTGAAGATATTACCATGGCCCGGGCCCTGGTAGCCATTGAAGGCCAAATGTACCTTAATGCATGCCTGGCCGACAGCCACAACTGCCCGAACAAGCAAACCTGCTCCTTTCGCCCCATCCTGAAAAGGGCCCAGAAAGCCATGCTGGCAGAGCTCAAAAAAGAGACCTTTGCCGATATCGCAGCTGCGAATAAGGAGGAAAAGACTATGTGAGGTCATACTCTAATCGCTTGACGGGAATACCTGTGAGAAAAGTTCAGTAAAGAATATTTTACTCTAAAAGGAGAGGAAAAACCAATGTTTTGCAATCAATGTGAACAAACAGCCAAAGGCAAAGGATGTACAGTACGGGGAGTCTGCGGCAAATCCCCCCGGGTTGCCGCCCTGCAGGACCTACTGGTCCATTCCCTGAAGGGCCTGGCCCTCTACGTCAGGGCCGGCAGGGATGTGGGAGTTTCGGCAAAGGAAGCGGATGTTTTTACCGCCGAAGCCCTCTTTGCCACCCTGACCAATGTCAATTTTGACGAGGAGCGGTTTTTCGGCTTTATCCAGGAGAGCGTCGCCTTGACCCGTTCCCTGGAAGGGAAAGTCCTTAAAGCCGGCGGTTCCCGCATCTCCCACCCCGCTGTCTCCTTTAGCCCCGCTGATAACCTGGATGACCTGGTCCGGCAGGCACAGGAAACAGGTTCCCCCTGGACCCGGGAAGGTCCGGATGATATACGCTCCCTGCAGCAGGTGGTCCTCTTCGGCCTGAAAGGTGTGGCCGCCTATACCCATCATGCGGCCGTCCTGGGGCACGAAGACGAAAAAATTTATGCCTTTCTGTACCATGCCCTGACGGCCCTGGCCGAAGACAACCTGCCATTGGAATCCTGGGTGGAGATGGCCCTTAAGTGCGGAGAGGCAAACCTTTTGGCCATGGAACTTCTGGATAAAGGCAACACGGAAACCTTCGGCCACCCGGTTCCCACACCGGTGCCCCTGGGCCACAAGGAAGGCAAGGGCATCCTGGTTTCGGGGCACGACCTCAAAGATCTGAAAAATATCCTGGAACAGACCAGGGGCCGGGGTATAACCGTCTACACCCACGGGGAGATGCTTCCCGCCCACGGTTACCCGGAACTCAAGAAATATGAGCACCTGTATGGAAACTATGGAACCGCCTGGCAGAACCAGAAAAAAGAGTTCGCCCGGTTTCCCGGGGCCATCGTCATGACCACCAACTGCATCCAGGAGCCCAAAGAAGCCTACCGGGACAACATCTTCACCACCGCCATGACAGGTTACCCCGGTGCCGTCCATCTGGAAGGCAACGACTTCAGCCCGGTAATCGAGAAAGCCTTGGCCCTGCCGGGTTTCCCCGACACCCGGGACAAAGGGGAAGTAACGGTGGGCTTTGCCCGGAACGCCGTCCTGGGAGCGGCAGAAAAGATCATTGCCGGCATCAAGCAGGGTGACATTCGCCGCTTCTTCCTGGTAGCCGGCTGTGACGGCGCCAAGCCGGGGCGGAACTATTATACCGAGTTCGTGGAAAAAGCCCCTGAGGATACCGTGATCCTGACCCTGGCCTGCGGCAAATACCGGTTTTATGATAAAAAACTGGGGGACATCGGCGGCATCCCCCGCCTCCTGGACATGGGGCAGTGCAACGATGCCTACTCCGCCATCCAGGTGAGCGCAGCCCTGGCTGAAGCCTTTGACTGTGATATCAATGAGCTGCCCCTTTCCCTGATCCTGTCCTGGTACGAGCAAAAGGCCGTGGCCATCCTTTTGACCCTCCTGCACCTGGGTATGAAGAATATCCGTTTAGGGCCCAGCCTCCCGGCCTTTATTACCCCCAATGTGCTGGAGGTGCTGGTAAAGAACTTCAACATTATGCCCATCTCCACACCGGAGGAAGACCTCAAAGCTATCCTGCAGGCATAACAGAAAAAACAAACCTCCTGTTGGGTTTAAAGCCCCCGGCAGGAGGTTTTTACTTTTGTTGACGAATGTAAAGGCTTAAATGCCGTTACTGCAGGTTGATGCCCTTTTACAAGTTTAAAGGGCGCTGTACATGACTTTTCCCCCCACCATGGTCATGAGTACCTGCACATCTTTAATATCTCCCGGTGGCACCCGCCGCAAATCTTCCGAAAGGACCACCAGGTCCGCCCATTTGCCCGGTTCCAGGGAACCCTTCAGATTCTCTTCGTAGGTACAGTAAGCGGAGCCTAAAGTATACATGTGGAGAGCTTCCGTAAGGGAAAGCTTTTCTTCGGGCATCCAGCCTCCCGGGGGATCTCCCCGGGGATTGGTCCGGGTTACGGCAGCATGGATTCCCGCCAGGGGGCTGCACGTTTCCACGGGGCAGTCGGAACTTCCTGCCAGGGGGATGCCCAGGCGCAGGAAGGATTTAAAGCAATAAGCATAAGGGGCCCGCTCAGAGCCCAGCCTCTCCTGGACGAAGGAATAATCGGAGGCTACAAAACTGGGCTGTACATCGGCTATAACTCTCATGTCCTTAAACTTCTTCAATATATCCCCGCCGGCGATGGAGCAGTGGATAATCCTGAAGCGGGGATCCTCCCGGTGCCACGCCGAAGAACTGGCATCCAGGCTCCTTTCCATGGTCTCATCACCAATGGCGTGGACGGCTACCTGAAGCCCTCCCCGGTCCGCGGTAGAAACCAATTCCTCCAGCTCTTCCCGGGAATACAAGGGAATTCCCAAATTTTCCGGGTCGTCGGCATAGGGAGACCTTAAGGCGGCCGTCCGGGCTCCCAGGGAACCGTCGCCCATAATCTTCAAGGGCCCGATCTTGAAGTGGGGGGTGCCGTCCCCCGTCCGGTAACCCAGGCTGAGAAAATCTTCCAGGTGTTCCCGGTTTTTAAGCAGCAGCTGTTTGTTGATTCTCAGGGGCAGCCTTCCTTCGGCGTCCAGTTCCCGGTAAGCCTGCAAAACCTCCCGAAAGTTACCCTTGACCCCACTGAAATCATCGGTTTGCAGGGAGGTAAGGCCAAACCGCAGGCAGTTTGCGGTGGCCTGCAGGATGAGGTTTTTCAGCATTACTTTATCCATGGAAGGCGTTATGTCCAGGACCAGCCTCATGGCTTTTTCCTTCAAGATTCCTGTAGGCCGCCCCTCCTTATCTAGTTGGACCTCTCCCCCCCTAACCACGGGAGGGGCTTCCAGGATGCCTGCCCTCTCCAGGACCCTGGTGTTGGCGGTGCAGACGTGATTGCAGCTTCTCGCTATTACCAGGAAGTTGTCGCCGCTGACGGCGTCTATATCCTGCCTTACCGGCATCCGCTTCTCGGCATAGAACTCCTGGTTCCAGCCCCAGCCAAAAACCCAGGACCTCCGTATATTGTTGGTGCGGATATGGCGGCGGAGCTTCTCCCTCACCTGGTCGAGGCTGCGGCAGCTTTGCAAATCCACGTTATTAAGGCTTAAACCGTAGTTTATCAAGTGCATGTGGCTGTCATTAAAGCCGGGGGCCACCATCTTCCCCTTAAGGTCGATGACTTCGGTCCCGGCGTCTTTAAGGGCCAGCATGTCTCCATTTGTGCCCAGGGCCTCAATCCTGCCCCCTCCAAGGGCCACCGCTTCCGCCCGGGGCCCGCTCCCCGCCATGGTAACAACAGCGCCATTTACCAGAATTACGTCCAAAGCAACCTCCTGAATTTGCCCTTAAAGCCTCACCATTTCCGGGTTTCTAAAATTCTCCTCGTCCAGGCTCAAGGCATGGTCGATATCTTTCAGCATCTTTTCCCTGTCGCCGGGGAGCTTCCCGTTAACGGGCCAGTAATTTGACACATGATCGCTTAAAAACCAGCTGTCGGCCCCCTCCAGGTTCTCCAGCAGCAGCCGGGTTTCCTTTAGGGCCTGGTGGGGGCGCAGGAGGACAAAGGAACCGTCTTTGAATAAATCGTAGAGGGGCGCTCTCCTGGCCGGCATCATGGTCCGCAGGCGGATGAAATCCGGGTTGATAGCCTTTAATGTTTTACCGCTGTTTACGGCATGCTGCCGGGAGAGGGCCGTCCCTCCCGCCCCCACGATATAGTACTCGCTCAGTTCAATGCCGGCCTCCATCACATTGCGCCCCGCCTCGATGGCCTGGGCAGATGTCACTCCCTTCTTTAAGAAGGAAAGGACTTCATCGTCTCCCGATTCCAACCCGGAATGAATCCTCTTAAGCCCCGCCTCCCTC
This sequence comes from Syntrophomonadaceae bacterium, assembly GCA_007136165.1. Lineage (GTDB taxonomy): Bacteria > Bacillota > Dethiobacteria > PWVN01 > PWVN01 > PWVN01. The sequence goes on along the minus strand of SLHK01000181.1, from coordinate 382 downwards.
AGGGTAACCAGTTCTTCCAGGCTTTTCAAAAGGATGAACCGGGCCGACCCGTAGAGGGTGATGCGCTCCAGATTGGGGAAAATTTCCCGGGTGTATGAGAAGATCTCCACCAGCTGAGGAGTCTTCATGATTATGGTGTTGCCGTCGGCGAAAAAAACGCTGCGGACCTGGCCGCCGTAGTAATCTCTGGCCATGTCCAGATCCTCTTTAACCTCTTTTACAGACCGGATCTTGAACCTGCTCCCCTTGTACATGGCGCAAAAGGTGCACTTGTTGTGGGGGCAGCCCACGGTGGCCTGAATGATCAGGCTTCCCGCTTCGCTGGGAGGCCTGTAAACGGTACCCTCATACCGCATTCTTATCCCTCCTCGGCCCTGGTTTT
>SLHK01000231.1 GCA_007136165.1 Syntrophomonadaceae bacterium | reverse complement strand
TTCCGCATCGGGGGCGGGGATGCCCTCCAGGACCTGACGGAGGAAGTTCCCCAGGGAGGCCAGCAGGGCAAGTTTTTCGGGGTCGGTGCACCGGGCCGTCTCCCGCTCCAGGCAGGGCAGGTAGCGCTCCCTCCCCCAGCCGATGTTAAGGGAGCGAAAGGCCCGGGCCAGGGAAGCCTGGAAATGGGGGGAGGTTTCATGGATCTTAAGGTCGGGGCCGGCCAGGAGGGCGTGGAAGTGGGTGGCGCTGTAGTTGTCCCCCACCCACGCCAGGAGGGCGCTCAAGAGCCTGCCGGGGCCGGTATTTATAATGTTTACCCCCTCCCCGAAGGTGACGGGGAGATTGTATAACTGGGAAGCCTGGTACAGGTGCTGGACGTAGGGGTCCGCGGCGGTATAGTAGAGGGCGTAGCTGTCCAGGGGGAGGCCCCCTTCCCTGATGCGCCTCAGGATTTCCCTGATTTCACTGTTCTCGCCGTAGGCATGGAAGATGCGGGCCCCGGCCTTTCCCGTTAGGGCGGGGGGCAGGTCTTCCACCTGGCACAGCCACAGGTAGGGGTTTTCCGCTTCCCCGGGGTGAGGGGGCGGGGTTTTGCCGGAGGGGGTTTTCAGGTAGGGCTCTTCAAGGCCGTGAGGGGCGGGAAGGATTAAGGGTTTATGATTTTTCTCCCCCGCCAGGGACCGTAAAAATTCTTCCTCCAGGGGGAAGAGCTTCATGTGGGTGGGGATTATGTATAAAGGGTCTCCCTGTTTTTGGAGGCCGGGGGCCAGGGCCAGGAGGCCGGCCCGGTCCAGCAGGCCCTCCTCCCGGAGTTTCCTTTCATATTCCCGCCAGACAAGGAGCATGTCCCTGCCCTTCCCGGGGTTCAGGAAGCTCTCCGGGGACACCATGCCTGGGTTCAGCCCCGCCAGCTTCATGTCGCTGATGGCGGCCAGGAGGGCCTTCGCCAGGCCCATAGTCATATCCGGCCCGGAGAAATAGCCGAGTTCCCCCCCGGCGGAGAGGTCTTTCAAAAGGGCAAGGAGAAGGCAGCCGGCCTCCCCCTGCCGGATATACCGGAGGTTATGGCGGTACAGATGGGTCCGGGTCAGTTCTTCCAGGAGGCTGTCCACGGTGGCCGCCTTCAGGTTGAACCCCTTGTTCCCCGCCAGGGCAAAGCCCTGGATGAGGGAGAACCCTGCCGTCAGGCCGGGCATGACCAGGATCTTTTCGCGAAAGAGGTTTTTGCGGCAGATGTCTTCCAGCTGAGGGTACAGGATGGGTATGACCCCCTTCCCTTAGGGCTTTGTTTTACAGATGTATTCTGCACAGCACCCCCGGATTCCTATGTGGTTTGTATATTTAAGGAAATTAACCGGGGAGCCGGTGGGGGCAGGGGCATGCCGGAATAGATGGGGGGTCTTCCCCTTGACAACATGTGATGAAAGTGCAAAAAGCCTCCCCGGGGCCGGTCAAGGGGAGGCTTTTTTATAGAGTAATTTGGCTCTACTCAAGAGTTGGAGTAAGTCTAACGTTATGAGGATTTGGATAGTATTGCTGATAGTTGATTTAGTTATTATATACTTAGACATACCAGACAAGGCCTCTGCTATTAATACAACTAGAACATTAGCAATTTTAAAAGACAAGGGCTTTTCCCCTTGCCTTATATAAATCATTTAATTCTTTTTAAAATAAACTCTTCATGCTTACTTACCTGTTCATCTATTCTCTCAAGTTTTTCACTATTTTGCTTCCATCCATTCAAAAGGATATTTACTTTTGGGATGATATCGTTTTCAAACCTAATAAACCTACTTTTCAACTCCTTAACATCTTCCCTAAGGTCCTTTTGACCAAATTCTAAAGCTTCCTGCCGGGTTTCAAGGGCCCTTTGACCTGACTCTAAAGCTTCCTGCCGGTCTCCAAGAGCCTTTTGACCAAATTCTAAAGCTTCCTGCCGGGTTTCAAGGGCCCTTTGACCTGACTCTAAAGCTTCCTGCCGGGTTTCAAGGGCCTTTTGACCAAATTCTAAAGCTTCCTGCCGGGTTTCAAGGGCCCTTTGACCTGACTCTAAAGCTTCCTGCCGGTCTCCAAGAGCCTTTTGACCAAATTCCAACCTTTCCTGTCCATCTGTTAATATTTTTAGCTGCTTTAGTACCAGGTTCTGAAATTTTTCATTTTCCATAAGCTGTTATGATGCTAATCAACTATCCTTTAGTATTGAATTTTTAAAAGAATAGTTTAGCATCAAAGTTACACCCCCCTTAATTTTTTGAGGTATGTACAACCCAAACCATACATACAGCTCACAAACACTTTTTATTATACCAAACATGTGTTTGTATGGGAAGGTTTTTTACACATTTTGTATGAAAATATGTGTGGATATATATAGTTCAACCTCTATCATATTTTTTCCTGCTTCTCAGTATGACAAACTACAGGTAGGCAGTTTGCCTTATCCACTATGGGGATTTTTCAAGGGTGACCTTCTTTAACTAATAGACTCGATAGAATAACTTTTTCAGGAATTCACGTACTGAACTGTAAGCTGAGAGGGGTCGCACCCGTTGTTCTACCTCAAGAGCTTTTCCAGGTGCGCCAGGGCCTGAGAGAGGGCCCGGCTCCGGTGGCTGATGCGGTTTTTTATGTCGGGCGAGAGCTCGCCGAAGGTTTTCTGGTAGGCGGGAACCAGAAAGAGGGGGTCGTAGCCGAAACCCTGATCCCCCCGGGGCTCCAGGGCTATGGCGCCCTGGCAGTGGCCCTCCACCACCACCGTTTCCTTGCCCGGGGCGGCGATGGCTATAACGCAGCAGAAACGGGCACCCCGCCGGTGCAGGGGTACCCCTGTAAGCTTCTCGAGAAGCAGGTTGTTGTTGGCGGCGTCGGTGGCCCCCTCCCCGGCGTAGCGGGCGGAGCGGATCCCGGGTTCTCCCTGCAGGAATTCCACCTCCAGCCCGGAATCGTCGGCCAGGACCACCCCTTCCTCCCCTGCCACGGCGGCCAGCACCGCTTCCGCCTTTTTTGCGGCGTTTTCCGCGAAGGTCTCCCCGTCTTCCTCGATTTCCGGCGCCTCAGGCAGGTCTTTCAGGGACAGGATATCTACGGGGAGGTGGGAGAGGAGTTCCTTTATCTCCCGGACCTTTCCGATGTTGCGGGTGGCCAGGTACAGGGGGGGCATCAGGCTTCCCTCCCTTTGCTGATGAGGGCGGCGGCGTCAACTCCCAGGACATCTTTTTGCAGATCGATGAGCTTTGAGATGCCTGCCTCTGCCAGGTCCAAAAGCTGGTCGTGCTCTTTCCGGGTATAGGGGGCCCCTTCAGCGGTGCCCTGGATTTCCACAAAAGCCCGGCTGCCCGTCATGACCACGTTCATATCCACCTGGGCCTCGGAGTCTTCCTCAAAGTTTAGGTCTAAGAGGGCCTGTCCCTCCAGGATGCCCACACTGGTGGCGGCCAGAAAGTCCCGGACGGGAAATTCGTCCAGGACGCCCGCCTCCTTCATGGGCAGCAGGGCCTGAACCAGGGCCAGGTAGGAGCCGGTAATGGCGGCGGTCCGGGTGCCGCCGTCGGCCTGGAGGACATCGCAGTCAACCCAGACCGTCCTTTCTCCCAGCTGGGCCAGGTCCACCACGGAACGAAGGGAGCGGCCGATCAAGCGTTGAATCTCATGGCTCCTGCCGGAGATTTTACCCCGGGCCGAGTCCCTTATGCTCCGCGCATGGGTGGACCGGGGCAGGAGGGCATATTCCGCCGTCACCCATCCCCGGTTCTCGCCCCGCATGAAGGGGGGCACCCTTTCCTCGATGCTGGCGGTGCAGATGACCCGGGTATCCCCCACCTCTATAAGGGCGGAGCCTTCGGGAAACTTCAGGTAAGACATGGTTATGTGCACAGGACGCAGTTCATCCGGTTTTCTGCCGTCGGAACGCATGGGAGACCTCCTTGTAGAAGCTAATCTATACTGCATCAATTATATAGTGTCTCCCAAACTTATGCAATTTTTTCCTGGTTTTTTTAAAAAGCCGTATTTCTTGCCACGTTAATATTTACGGGCCTCTGATGGGGGTGGTTCAGGGAGATGGCCTGCTCCAGGGTTTCCGCCCTGCCTTCCACGTAGATCTGGACCTGCCGCACATGGGGCAGTTCTGTCAGGGACAGGACCAATTGGGCCGTCAGGTGCTCCGCCGATTCCAGCCCCCCCCGGTAGCCCAGGAGCTCCCCGGAAAGGTTCACTGTGGCCATTTCCTCCTTGACCGCCATATCCACCAGTTCAGTGCCGTCGGGTATGGCGCTGTAGAGGGGCACCCCCTGCCGGGGCCCTTTCAGGAGTTCGTCCATGGTGGCCCGGGCCAGGTTCTCCGTTTCGGGGATGATGCGGGTCACGGGGACAAAGTAGTGAAGCTGGTCTTCCCCCAGGCGGGTGTTGAAGTAGAGGACCAGCCGGTTCACGCGGCGCAGGTCGTTCAGGCCTTCCGTCACCTCCAGGTTGATGCCCCGGTCCCGGTTCATGACCTCACCGATGACGGTCCCCCCGGGAAGATGGGACATCTTCTCCCCTTCCACCTGCAGTTCCACCCGATCCACGGTGGTGAATTCCGTTAAGGCGTACAGGAGGCAGGTCACCACAATCCTCTCCTCCTCAACGGGGTACTCCAGGAATTCTTTGCTGAAATCCACCCTGGCCAGGCCGTCCTTTATGGTGATGCCCTTTATCTCCGTCCCCGTCGGGAAAGGAGGCTTGAGGCCCGTGCCCTGCAGGAAGCTGCGGGATTTTTCCCCATCGATCATATGCTCCAGGGTGGAGCGGGCAATGCCTTCCACCCAGGGAATTTCCTTGGCAAAGGGTACGACAAAATTCCCTTCCGCATCGGGGTAATAAAAGGTCGTCAGGCGCATCCTCACATCGGGAGCTTCCTCATCCCCCTCCAGGGGTTGTTCCGGCTCCTCTCCGGGGTCCTCCCCGGGGCCTTCCCGATTTAAAAGATCATCTACGGATGAACAGGAAATGGCGAAGATTACCAGGAATACGATCAAAATCCCCAGAATTATTTTTTTACCCATAAACAATACCCCTCCTTAGTCCATAACTTATACTATTATGTATGGACAAGCGGGGTAAATTATGCCAGAAAAAAGCAGGGTCGGGCTAAAAAAGGACCCGGTAGGCCTTAACCTTCTGTTTAAGAAGCTTTTTGCCGATGGCCTCGAAGGGAGCCGGAGGGCCGCTGCAGTAAAACCGGTGGCCGCTGCGGCAGCCATCTTCCGGGTAAGGGCCGGGGTTTAGAAGGCCCAGGGACTTTAGGGTCCCCCTGGCCTCCCGGGCCGTCTCCCGGGCGGAGCTCACGAGTTTCACCCCATCCCCCATGACCCTGCCGATAACGTCCTCCATGAGGGGGTAATGGGTGCAGCCCAGAATCAGGGTGTCCACCCCCGCTTCTTTGAGGGGGGTCAGGTATTCCTCCGCCACCCGGCAGGTCTCGGGGGCCTCCGTCATGTCGTTTTCCACTATGAGGACAAATAGGGGGCAGGCCTTACTGAAGACCTCCACGGTGGGGTCCAGGGCCTTGATGGCCCTCTCGTAGGCGCCGCTTTGTATGGTGCCGGCGGTGCCGATAACCCCCACCTTCTTGCTGCGGGTATGCTGGAGGGCCGCCCGGGCACCGGGTTCTATCACTCCCAGGATGGGGATATCAAAGGTGCCCTGGTAGCGGGGGAGCCCCGCCGCCGAGGCGGAGTTGCAGGCTACCACCACCATTTTAATGTCCTGGGTACACAAAAACTCCATGATTTCCTCGGTAAAGCGGCGCACCTCCCGGTGGGTGCGGGGCCCGTAAGGCATCCGGGCCGTATCGCCAAAGTAGATGATTCTCTCTCCCGGCAGCTCCATGAAGGTTTCCCTGACCACGGTAAGGCCGCCTACGCCGGAATCCAGCATGGCGATGGCCTTGTTAAAAGGCATGGTTCCTCCCCTTTCTCACTATTATAGCCCGTAGTTACAGTATTCCAAAAACCGGGGAAAAGTTACACAGCAAGCAGCAAGAGAAGCAGCAGCACGAAGGAACCGTCCCAAGTTGCTACCTTTTGCTACCCCCCCTTTGCCGCCGACTAGCAAGAAGGAAGGAATCATCCCCGTTTGCTGCCTTTTACTTCCCTCGTTTGCTACCCCCTTTGCCGCCGGGGATATTTTTACGGGATATTTTTGTTGACAGCCTCTCGCTCCTCTGGTAAGATTAGAAAAATATACTTTTCCTTTAAACCAGTCCGGCGAGGCTGGTAAGGAGCTTTGACCTGGTGGACAGGTTGAAAAAGGACGATCTCCTTTAGCCATGCCGGCAAAGGAGATTTTTTTACAGGGAGGCGATTAAGTGAAAGGTTTTTTGATCCTTGCCGACAGCACGGTATTTGCGGGGGAGTCCTTCGGCGCCGGGGGGACCTTTGGGGGGGAAGTGGTCTTCAACACTTCCATGACGGGCTACCAGGAGATTCTTACCGACCCCTCCTACTGCGGGCAGATTATCACCATGACCTACCCCCTCCTGGGGAATTACGGCATGAACCCCGAAGACTTCGAGTCCCGAAGGCCCTTCGCCGCAGGGCTGGTGGTCCGGGAATACTGCCGGAGCCCCCACAACTGGAGGGCCACCTCCACCCTGGCGGATTTCCTGCTGGAATACGGCATCCCGGGGCTGACGGGCATCGACACCCGTTCCCTGACCCGGCACCTGCGCCGGGCGGGGACCATGCCGGGCATCATCAGCACCGACGAGGAAAACCTGGAGGAACTGGTCAGGAACGCCCGGGAAAGAAGCCCGGGAGCTTTAAAGGACCCCGTGAGCCGGGTTACCGCCGGCGAGGCTTACACGGTGCCGGGGGAAGGTTTCCCCGTGGTGGTGGTGGACCTGGGGGCAAAGGACAACATCATTAAAACCTTGAGCAGGGCCGGCTGCGCCGTCACCGTGGTCCCCGCCGGCACCGGAGCCGCCGGGATCCTTGAACGAAAACCCCGGGGGGTCCTCTTCAGCAACGGGCCCGGGGACCCGAAGGCCGCCCC
>SLHK01000214.1 GCA_007136165.1 Syntrophomonadaceae bacterium | reverse complement strand
GAAACGGCCATGTTTTTGCGGGAAGAGACAGTTGGCCACCCGGAAGTGGCTATCATTCTGGGCTCGGGATTGGCGGTTTTGGCCGAAAATATTTCATCTCCTCATGCCGTACCCTACGGCGAGATCCCCCATTTTCCCGTGCCTACGGTGGAGGGGCACCCGGGGCGGCTGGTTTTTGGAGAACTGCAGGGCAGAAGGGTTATGGCCATGCAGGGAAGGTTTCACTTTTACGAGGGCTATGATATGGGCAAAGTGACTTATCCCATCCGTCTTATGAAGGAATTGGGGGTCAAGTATCTCATAGTCACCAACGCGGCGGGAGGAGTTAACACTTCCTTTTCCCCGGGCGATCTAATGCTCATCAAGGACCATATCAATTTAATGGGGGCCAACCCTCTCATGGGCCCCAATTTTTCTACGCAGGGCCCCCGTTTTCCTGATATGTCGGAAGCTTACCCCGGGGAGCTGCGGGCTATGGGAAAACTGGCAGGTGAAAGCCTGGGCATACCTTTACGGGAAGGGGTTTATGCCGCCGTTTCCGGCCCCAGCTACGAGACCCCCGCTGAAATCCGCTACCTCAGGGCCATTGGAGCCGATGCCGTGGGTATGTCCACGGCGCCTGAAGTTATTGTGGCCAATCACGCAGGCATAAGAGTATTGGGTATTTCCTGCATTACAAATATGGCGGCAGGTGTGCTGGAGAAGAAATTAAACCACGAGGAAGTAGTGGAGACGGCCGAACTGGTGAAAGAAAAATTTTCTGCTCTGGTGGCTAAAATAGTACAGGATATGTAAGGTTGCCTTTTAGGGCTTGCTTGCTAAGCACTAGACCCGTCCCTATTTTTTAAGAGTGTTAAGACATTCCTTCAATTACAACATTGGCCCACTTGTTGGAGAAGAGGCGGTAAAGACCCATAATTGCTTTTGTAACTTCTTCCAGGTTGACCAGGGCAACTACGATATAGATGGGAAGCTGCCAGACGCCTGCAGCCAGAAAGGCCATGGGGACACCGATTAGGTAAACGTTGGATATTTCCATAAACAAAGAATAGGTGGTGTCACCGCCGCCCCGCAGGGTGCCGATAACCTGCAGGGCGTTTAAGATTTTTAAGGACATATAGATGGCTACTACATACATAATCTTCACGGCATTGGCCTTCACCTCGGGTTCCACGTTGAAGGCTTCAACGAAAATGGGGGCAGCCAACATCAAGAGGACGCCGAAGAAAAGCCCGCAGGCCAGGGCCAGGATATTAAAATAGCGGGAGTAGAGAATTGCCTCTTCCCGTTTGTTCTCCCCCAGTTTGTTCCCGATCATTACAGCGGCGGAACTCCCGATACCAAAAGCCCCCACAAAAAAGAGGCGCTCAATGGTATGGGCAATCTGGTAGGCGGCATAGGCCTGGGTACCCGAGCGGGCAAAAGCTGCCACATACAGGGATATGCCGACGGCCCAGAGAAATTCATGGGCAATAACGGGCAAAGACTTGTTAAGCACCCTGCCCACAAAGTAGCGGGAAAAGCTGAAGTAGCCTTTAATAGTCCCCCTCAAGGGGTGATCTGTGGTAAAAACATAAACGAGGATAATGGACAGTTCGATAAACCGGGCGATGACGGTGGCTATGGCAGCACCTTTAACCCCCAGGGCGGGAAAGCCCAGGTGCCCAAAAATCAAAATCCAGTTTAGAGCCGTGTTGACCACTAAAGAAATGATGCTGGCCTTCATGGGGAGCTTCGCATCCCCCACGGAGCGGGAAGAAATGGCAAAAGAAAAGGTGACCGCTGTAAAAACATAACTCCAGCCTACGATTTTCAGGTAGTCAGTGCCCACCTGGACAACTTGAGAATCTGTGGTGAAAAATGACAGGACCAGGACGGGCAAAACGATTGCCGCCAGCGTGAAAAGAAAAGCTCCCGCAATGCTGATGCTTAAAGAGACCCCCACCGTTTTATGTATGCTCAACCGCTCTTTGCTGCCCCAGAATTGGGCCACAAAAATTGCACCGCCGCTGTTAATCCCATAGACGAGCAGTACGAGAACAAAAAATAACTGGTTTGCCAGACCTACGGCGCTGATGCTCACCTCTCCCAGGCGCCCGATCATAACGACATCCACCATGTTGATAAAGGAAGAGAAAAGATGCTGGATGACCACAGGGATGCCCAGGGTCATAAGGGTAGAGAGAAAGATCCGGTCTTTGAACATACTTCTTATCATTAATAGCTCCTCCAGCCTGCACATTCCCTCTCATTATAGCATACGGGAAGGAACTTGGTGTGCAATATCTATTCCCAGTTATCAACAAATTGCCCCCTGTAATACCAGGATTGTTAACTGTATTTAAAGGATGGAACTTTTACCGCCTTCCCCTCGTCTATATAAACAAAATCGCTGTAAAAGAAAGGTGGCCGTGCAAATGAAGAAGCATTTTATGTTGGGAGTTATTCTCATACTGAGCCTGTCTCTTTTGGGCCTGGCAGGATGTGCCTATCTGGTGGGCAAACAGGCGGAAGCGGGCAGCTCCATAGATTTTGAGGAAATAAACCTCTATGTCGGAGGGGAAGATCCTGAACTCGTCCAATGGTATGAGGGCTATATGCAGGAGAAGGGCATCCATCGGCTGGATAAAGGGGACTACACCTATATCCTGGTAAGTGCAGGTGAGAAGCCGACGGGCGGTTATATTCTGGAAGTTACAGAAGTTTCCGTCGGGGATGACATTATAGACGTAGGCGCAAAATTGACTTCACCCCCAAAAGATGGGTTTGTCATTACCGTAATCACTTACCCTTCAGCTTTGATCCGCATTCCCCAGGACGCCCGGGAATTGAACCTGGTGCTGGAGCAGTAAAAAGGCAGGGAAGCTCCTGGAGATCGCACATTCGATTAAGTACCCTAATGGATCACTTGCTTTCAGATTTTCTGTAGGGCGGAAAGACTTAGGGCTCGCGGCGGCTGCGGTTGGAGCGATAGCCTAACCAATCAGGATGGGGCAGGAGTAGGGGAGGCCCCTGGGCCAATGACGGCTCCAGGGCAGCCTGACAGGTAAACAAATATTTTTCTAAAAAGGAGAGGGGATCTTATGACCCCTCTCCTTTGCTGGAAAACTTCTCCATTAAAGAAGGCGAATGTTAGGGATTTTTAAACTATATTTAGCTCCCCTAACCCGGGCTTAAAGGTGGCTTAACCTTTGTCTGATACAATTAACTCAAAAGATTTACCATTAAGTCGTTCCAGAGCCGCAGTCTCATACATTGTAAAGGAGGACAAACCTATGCGCCAGAGATCCCGGTATGGAGTTGTAGCAGTCATAACCCTGATCCTTTTCTTAATAACAGGCGGAATTACCACAGCTTTTTACTCTCAGCAACAGCAAGATCAGAGGGATGGAGAGATGGAAAAATATCTGCAGGAAAAGGCCTTCCTCAGGCAGGAAAATGCTGAACTGCAAAAGGAAACCGAATCCTTGAAAGACGAGATCGACAGGATTAAGAAGGAGTTGGCAGAACTTCGGGCGGAGGAGAAGGACACGGAGGAAGGTAAAGTGGAACCCCCCCCGGCTGCCCCTGAACCACCAGCTGAAGACCCCAAAAAAGATGAGCCCCCCAAAAATCCAGGAGGCAGCGCCCCCACGGCGTATCTGACCTTTGACGACGGCCCCAGCAAAATAACCTTAAGAATTCTGGAAACCCTGGCAGAATACAATATTCCCGCCACTTTTTTTGTGACAGGAAACAATGTCTCGCAAGACCCGGGTATATACCGGAGAATTGTTCGGGAAGGCCATGCCCTGGGCAACCACACCTTCACCCACAACTTTGAGGCCATTTACCAGTCGCCGCAGGCCTTCAAAGATGACTTTATGCGGCTGCACGATTTTCTCTATAAGGAAACGGGAGTTAGGACGGATATCATGCGCTTCCCTGGGGGCAGTTCCAGCCAGATGGCCCAGGATGTGTCGGGTTACAACATTATTGTGGAAGACTTAATCGACCAGGTAACCGGGTTGGGATACGATTACTTTGACTGGAATGTAACCTCGGGAGATGGGACCGCAGCCCTCTCCAAGAATGAGCTGGTGCAAAATGCTTTAAAAAGTGCCGACAGGATTGAGGGCGACCTGGTAGTCCTTTTCCACGACAGCAGGACCAAGGGAACAACGGCTGATGCCCTGCCCGAAATCATTCAGGAACTTCAAGCCCGGGGCTATGATTTTGCTCCCCTGCAGGCCGGTGCAGTCAATGTCAAGCACCGCTAATACAGCAAACAATAGACTCTCAGCACACTATAAGGCAGTAAGTTAACAAAAAGGCCTGACCCCTTTGTTAACTTGATTAGATGAACCCAAAAGAGAGAGGCCTTAGTTACAGAGGAAGGTTAATATAAAAACAGAAGACATAAAGACTTTTAAACTGACTTTTAAACTGGAATTAAGTACGGTGCCCTAGTAGAAAAGGGCACCGTTTTTTTGCACAACTCTCTTAACAATCCCATCCTTTATTGGGGATTGTACATGCCGTTGCTTTTCATGTAGTTAAAAATTCCTACTCCGTGCTGCTGTTCTTCCTTTTGGATGTGGTTGAGGGCCTGACGCATGTTGGTGTCCTGGAACTCGAAGATGGCGGTGTTGTAGGAATCGGACACGTATTTCTCCGTCATCAGCATGTCGTTGCACAGGGCAGCATCCTGCTGCGGATTGGTCCTTGGCGGGCTTCATCTGCTGTCATAAAAGCCTTTGCCCTGACTATAATTAAAGACACTGTAAAAAAATTTCTAAAATACCCCCCAAACCTGCGATAATTTGCGTATTAAAACATTAAAGGTGGTCTATATTCTTTTTACATAACTTCATAACTAACTATTTCATGGAAGCGATGATTTGCCGGTCATATCTGGACGCTTCAACCGGCAGGGAGTGAGTAGCGTAACCGGCCATATGGCCGGTTTTCTAATTTTTTAAGTAAATACTGCGGAGGTGGTTGGTGATCAAAGTACCATTTGAGTCATTCTCTATAATACCCCTGTCCTGGTTAAAAAACAGCAGTTGTACTGAAATGTCTTAAAAGATAAAGAAAGAATTTTACTTAAAACTAAAATGGAAAAAGGAGTGTGAAAAAGTAGATGAGTTATAAAAAGTATTGGCGTGTAGCCCTGGTTTTTTTAGTGGTGGGTTTGCTGGTTTTTGGAACGATTCTTACAGCTTTTGCTTTGCCAACAACAGGGGAAGGCATAGAACCAGTTTACTTAGATAGAAATACTGAGCCGCCAGCACAACCGGATCCAGATCCTGAAGACCTTGATAGTCCCGGCTGTACATTAAAGTCTGTTAAGGTAGATGATCCTGTCGCTGGTAATTTAGACGAGCAGGATCCGGATAAAGTTAAAAAATCTGACCCAGATTGTGGTTTTGATGTTGAAATTTATGATATCAGTGGAAATACTTTTAGCTTTAGAAATGCTAATATGCCAGTTTATCATGTATGGGTAAAAGCTGGTGACGGTGGATATTTATTCAGCTATCCGGATGGCATCTATTCTGATACCGGCTTGTATTCTCCGCAGCCCGACAGCATTAGTCACATAACTTTTTATTACTGCGAAGTACCCTTATATAACATTTGCGGTATCAAGTACAATGATGATACCGAAGAAGGAATAGCCGGTTGGGAAATTACCCTGAGAAAATTAATAGAAATTGATGAAGTATGGGAAGTAGATGAAGACTTTACACCCCGGACAGTTTTGACAGCGGATGGAGAAGATGGAACTACCTTGGGCCAATATTGTTTTTCTAATCTTTCGGCCGGCATCTACCGGGTGACAGAAGAAGAACGTGAAAACTGGACCAATGTCTCAGAGCTTAGCTATGAATTAACAATACCGGAGAATTCTGAAGATCCTCCAGGAACTACTTACAATAGAGATTTTTCTAATGCCCCCTTATATAACATTTGCGGCATGAAATATGATTATGACTCAGAAGTGGATGGAGTTTACACAGGGTTGGCCGGTTGGGAAATTACCCTGGAAAAATTAGTTGGTGAATCTTGGGTAGTTTTCCGGACAGCAACCACCGCAGATGGAACAGAAGGTACCATTTTGGGTCAGTACTGTTTTGCAGGCCTTCGGGCCGGCACCTATCGGGTAACGGAGGAAACACGTCTCGGTTGGACAAATGTCTCTGACTTAAGCTATGTAATAGAAATACCGGTAGGAGCGGAAGCCGGAAGCACTTATGGTGAAGACTTTTTCAACCGGCGCGTGGAACCTACCTGTGAAACAGCTTGGGCCTATGATCCCAATAAAAATACCCCATTCACAGAGCTGGGATTCGGGAACTGGGGATGGACAAACGGAGAGTACGGTGTAGGGAATCACGAACTGCAGTTATGGGCTGGAGTAGGCAACAACGACTTTGACAATGGCACCCAAGTTGGAAAGGTTACTGTAAACTACGGCGGCAGCCAAGTAACAGTCACCTATGAGGTTTATGCAGGTTATGCTATCCAAGAGGCGCACCTTTATATCGGCCAAGGCGAACTGCCTGTACTTCCTCACGGAAACCCCACTAACGCTCCGGGCCAGTTTCCCTATAAAGACTACGAGTTGTCCGATGATGGAAAAATAGCCACATTTGTAATTTCAGACATAGACTTCGATAAATTCTATGTAGCTGCTCATGCCGTTGTCTGTGGGAATTTCGACAGTGGCAATAATGAAAATGAATCGGGAGAGGGAATGCCAGCAAAGCATGAGATGACAGGTCAGGAATTCGGTGACGCCATTAGTGAAAAGGCCAAAGAAGAGCCTGGTGCTGTAGCTGACCATGTGCTGAAGGAAAAGGAAAGAGACCGGCCTGATGTAGATGAACTCAAAAGAGAGAGGCCTTAGTTACAGAGGAAGGTTAATATAAAAGCAGAAGACATAAAGACTTTTAAAACTGGAATTAAGTACGGTGCCCTAGTAGAAAAGGGCACCGTTTTTTTGCAAAAATCTCTTAACAATCTCATCCTTTACTGGGGATTGTACATGTCGTTGCTCTTCATGTAGTTAAAAATTCCTTCTCCGTGCTGCTGTTCTTCCTTTTGGATGTGGTTGAGGGCCTGACGCATGTTGGTGTCCTG
>SLHK01000045.1 GCA_007136165.1 Syntrophomonadaceae bacterium | reverse complement strand
TGGTACCGGGCCTGGCCCTTCGCCCGGGCTTTACCAGGACCTCCCACTCCTCCTCCTTTAAGGGGCTTAAGAGGAGAACCTCCACCCGGCCGCCCGTATCTTCCCTTTTGCCCAGGAGGCGGGCGGGGATGACCCGGGTATCGTTTAGGACCAGCATATCCCCTGCCTGCAGGTAATCTTTGATGTCGGTGAAAGCCCGGTGCTCAATGCGCCCGGATTTCTTATGTAAGACCAAAAGCCGGGAATCCTCTCTGTTGTCCAGGGGCCTTTGGGCGATGAGCCCCTCGGGAAGGAAGTAGTTGAATTCTTCAAGCTTCATTTAGGGTAAGTCCTTTTTCCTAATTATTTCCTAAATAAAGGAGACAGATACATGGGCGGCCCCTTTTCCTGTAAAACAGCCCCTTTATCACCCCGGCAGGGCTGTTGCGGGAAGTTGGCTTGTGAGGTAAAGGTTCCCAAGGAAATAATTTCTGCCAATCCCTATTTTATATTCGCTGCCGTGCCCTTGTCTCCTGCCGTTTTGAAAAATTAGCAAAAGAAAAAACCAAAGAGCAGAAGGCTTTTTGGCTTAAGGAGAGCTCTCCTTACCTGCGCAGCAGGTTGAAGAAGAGGGTAAGCAGCAGGCTCACGATAATCATGGTAACCACGGGAAAGTAGAAGACAAAATTCTCCCGGCGGATGATGATGTCCCCCGGCAGCCTTCCCAGGGGCAAAAAGCGGCCTGCCACGGTAAAGACAACCCCCAACACCAGGAGGACAGCCCCCGCTATCAGCATGAACCGGCCCAAATTCTCAAACATCGGCATCATCCTCCCACAGGGTATCCTGTTCCCTGGGGTATTTTACCCTGCCCAGGTATTCGTATACCTGTTTGGTGGCTACCCGGCCCCGGGGCGTGCGGCTGAGAAAGCCGATCTGGAGCAGGTAAGGTTCGTAGACGTCCTCAATGGTCTCCGGTTCCTCGCTGATACAGGCGGACAGGGTGTCTAAGCCTACGGGCCCGCCGGAGAAGGTATCCACCAGGGCCAAGAGGAGCTGCCTGTCCGTCCTGTCCAGGCCCCTGGCATCGATGTCCAGCAGCTTCAGGGCTTCCCGGGCAATATCCAGGGTTATGAAATTATCCGCCTTCACCTGGGCATAGTCCCGGACCCGGCGCAGGAGGCGGTTGGCCACCCGGGGAGTCCCCCGGGCCCGCCGGGCCAGTTCCTCGGCCCCCACCTGGTCGATGGGAATCCGCAGAATCCCGGCAGCCCTCCGGATTATCACGGCCAGCTCCTCCATGGTATAAAACTCCAGCCGGTTCACCACGCCGAAGCGGTCCCGCAGGGGTGAGGACAGGAGGCCGGCCCTGGTGGTGGCCCCCACCAGGGTGAAGGGAGCCAGGTCCAAGCGCAGCGACCGGGCGCTGGGGCCTTTGCCGATAATTATGTCCAGGCAGAAATCCTCCATGGCGGGATAGAGGATTTCCTCCACGCTGCGGCTCAGCCGGTGGATCTCATCGATGAAGAGGACATCTTTGGCCGTCAGATTGGTGAGGATTGCCGCCAGGTCCCCGGGCCGCTCAATGGCGGGGCCCGAGGTCACCTTCAGGTTAACCCCCAGTTCGGCGGCGATTATATGGGCCAGGGTAGTCTTCCCCAGGCCCGGAGGCCCGTAGAGGAGGACATGGTCCAGGGATTCCCGGCGTTTTTTTGCCGCCTCTATAAATATGGAAAAGTTCTCTTTAATTCTTTCCTGGCCGATATAGTCCTTAAACTTCCGGGGCCTGAGGCTCCCCTCTATATCATGGTCCTCTTCCTGGCGGGAAGCAGAAATGATCCTGTCTGTGGACATGAATTATCTCCTTTCGGCCAAATACTTCAGGGACTTTTTCACCAGGTCCTCCCTTGCGGCGGCCCCCGCTGCCGTGGCCGCCGAGAGGGCATCGGCTATCTCCGTCATGGAATAGCCCAGGCTTAAGAGGGCTTCCCGGGCTTCGGCAAGGCCTGCTGCTTCCGGGCTTTCACCGGCTCCTGCCGCGGGAAGCCTGTCTTTCAGCTCCAGGATGATCCGCTGGGCGGACTTCTTCCCCACCCCTTTAATCCGGGTTAAGGCGGCCGCGTCCTGGCGGGCGATGATGCTGTGCAGTTCGGGCAGGGCGAGGGAACTTAAGAGGGCCAGGCCTACCCGGGGGCCGATGCCGGACACGGAGATAAAGGCCTTGAAAAAAGCCAGTTCCGTCTCCGTTAAGAAGCCGTACAGGCTTACATGGTCCTCCCGCATGATCACGTGCAGGTAAAGGTGGACCCTGCTTCCCGGAGGAGGCAGTTGGTTCTCTGTAAGGGAGGACACATGGACCTTGTAGCCCAACCCCCCGTTTTCCACTATGATAAAATCCTCGCCGGACCCGGTATACTCTCCCTTTATGTAGTGAAACACTATCTTCCCTCCAGCAGGCGGCTGTAGCGCCCGAAGTTTCCGTGGCACAGGGCAATGGCCAGGGCATCGGCGGCATCGTCGGGCCGCGGCTTCTCTTTGAGCTTGAGAATAATGCGAATCATCTCCTGCACCTGCCTCTTCTCCGCCCGGCCGTAACCCACCACCCCCTGTTTTACCTGCAGGGGGGTGTATGTATAGACGGGCACGCCGGTGTGGGCCGCTGCCAGCAGGATCACACCCCGGGCCTGGCCCACCAGAAAAGCGCTTTTAGCATTGGTGTTGAAAAAAATATCCTCCACCGCCAGCTCATGAGGCCGGTGCTCCTCTATGACGGCGGCTACTTTTTGGTAGATATCCAGGAGTCGGCTCCCCAGGTCCCGGCCCGCAGGGGTCCTGATGCAGGCATAGGTCACAGGGTAATAGTCGGAAGCTTCCTTTTCAATGATTCCATACCCGGTGGTGGCCAATCCCGGGTCCACACCCATAATCCGCATACAGTCCAACTCCTTACCCAAACGCCTGTTCTTATCATATCACAAAGGCCGGGCCCTTTCACCCTTAATTTTCATTTTTTTCTGCATCCTCCCTTGCATTTCCTGCCTGTACCCCCGGGAAAACAAAAAAACCCCTCCCCGCAGGGGGGCAAAAGGGGACGGTTCTCCTTTGCCTGGTAAAATATAACAGACCGTCGGCAAGCTTGACATATGCCGCCGGTCTTTAGGCCGGTACCCGTATTCCGCTGTCAGGTGGTATAGCTCTCCAGAATGGATTTTTTTTCTGCTTCTGTGGTAAAGGGAATCCCCTGTTCCAGTTCTTCCCTGTAAATCTCCTTAAACTCGTAACTGGTAATCTCCACCAGCACCCCCTGGGAGGGAATGCCGCTGAAAACCGCAATCTTCCCCTGGTACAGCCCGATATAGTAGAGTTCCCGGCAGTGAGCGCACAGTTCACCGGTGTATTCCAGGCGGAGGCGGTGGGGTTTAAATGTAGCAATTTCCCATCCTTCATTCAGCAGGCTTAAAACAGCCTCCCGGTTGGCGCCGGTTAAATCAATACTGCTGAATCCCGCCGGTAAGTGCTCCAAACCCAGGGAGCAGTCCCTGCCTGCATGGTGAACGAGGATTTCCACGCCTTCATTCAGGGTAATTTCCTCTTCCTGAAAAGGGCCGGGAAAAGACCTTTCCCTGCCTAAATGCCCCCAAATTCCCGTATCAGGCCCTTCGGGCAGCATGCGCAGCCCAAACCAGGCTCCTGTCAGAAACAGGACCACCAGGCCCAGGTAAAGCACGTGATTTAAATGCCTGTATTTTTTAACCACAGTAACCCTCTCCTTCTATAAGGAGGATTACCGTTAAACTACCCTTTATTACAGGAAAATATACCCTTTTGGGGCCGAGGGGCCGCTACCCCTCCAGCAATTCATCGGGTATGTTGAAGTTGGCATGGACGTTTTGCACATCTTCGTGGTCCTCCAGGGCATCTACCAGCTTGATTAACTTTCCTGCCGCCTCTTTATCCTGGATGGCCACCTCCGTCTCGGGAAACATGGAAACTTCCGCCAGGGACACGGAAATTCCGGAACCCTCCAGGGCTTCCTTGACCTTTTCCATATCCTCGGGAGCCGTGGTAATTTCCAGAGAATCCCCATCTTCCTGGATATCCTCAGCCCCCGCCTCCAGGGCCAAAAGTATGAGCTCATCCTCATCCAGGCCTTTTGACATCTCCACAGAGATATAGCCCTTTCTCTTGAACATCCAGCTGACACAGCCCGACTCCCCCAGGCTGCCGCCGTGTTTGCTCAGCAGGTAGCGGATATCCGCCGCTGCCCTGTTCCGGTTGTCCGTATTGATGTCCAGCATCAGGGCCACCCCGCCGGGCCCGTAGCCTTCATAGGTAAAAGACTCGAAACTGCTTCCCCCCAGCTCCCCCGTGCCCCGCTTTATGGCCCGCATGATATTGTCATTGGGCATGTTGGCCTCCCTGGCCTTTTGCACTGCCAGGCGCAGGGCAAAGTTGGATTCCGGGTCACCGCCGCCATCCTTGGCCGCCACAATAATTTCCCGGGCCACTTTAGTAAAAATTTTTCCTTTTTGGGCATCCATTCGAGCTTTTCTGTGCTTGATATTGGCCCATTTAGAATGTCCCGCCATAAGCCGCACCTCAATTTCAGTCTATTTTTAGAGGACGCACCACCGCCGGCATATTCCTTTTGTGCCGGCTTCTTTCTTTCATAAGAGAAATACGCCGCCGGTCCTCTTCCGCCAAAGGTTCATCCCGAAGGTATGCATCGATGGCTTCGTAGGTCACACCCATTTCCCCCTCATCCGTCTGTCCCGCCCACAAACCTGCTGAAGGGGGCTTTTCTATGATAGGAGAGGGTATGTCCAGATATTCGGCCAGCTGGACCACTTCTCTTTTCACCAGGTGGGCCAGGGGCGTGATATCGGCTCCGGCATCTCCAAACTTGGTAAAGTACCCCGTCACCAGTTCGCTGGCATTGCTGGTCCCCGTCACCAGGTAGCGCCGGCGGGCGGCGTGGTAGTAGAGGGCCGTCATACGCAGCCGGGGCTTTATATTGGAGGTGTGCGGGTCCCCGGGGCCGTCCGCTTCCGCATTTAGGGCTGCAAGAAAAGAATTATATACAGGGGTGAGATCCACCTCCTGCACCGGAAGGTGAATGTGCCGGGCCAGGAGCAGGGCGTCTTCCCGGTCCCGGGGGTTGCTTTCGCAGGGCATAATCAGTCCCAGGCAGTTTTCGGGGAAGGCCCTCCTGGACAAGGCTGCCACCACCGCCGAGTCAATACCTCCGCTAAGGCCGAAAATCAAGCCTTCTCGCTGACTCTCCTCCACCTTTTCCTTAAGCCACCTTACCAGTTCATTTGCAGATTCAGCAGGGTCAAACATGAGTTTCCTCCTCTTCACGTAAATCAAATCACATAAATTGTATGTGATGACCCCCCGACTTGTCAACATAACTGGGGCCAGGCTTGAGTTATTTACTTAACTCGAGTTAACATAACTGGGGTCAGGCTTGAGTTATTTACTTCCGGCACTTTCCATTTTCCCTTCCTCACCGGGGCAGCAAATAAAGAACCATAAAGAAATGGCATATGCTTCCTCCCAAGACAAAGAGGTGCCAGACAGCGTGGTTATATTTCAACCTCTGCAAACCATAAAAAATAGTTCCCAGCGTGTAGGCAAGTCCGCCGGCTCCCAAAAAAACCAGGCTGGTGGTATTGACATTGCCAATCAAAGGTTTAATGGCCACCAGGATCAACCAGCCCATAGCTATGTACAGCAGGGTGGAAAGAACAATATATTTTTTTATCCAAAAAATTTTATAAACAATCCCCATGAGGGCTATGCCCCAGACCACTCCGAATATGGCCCATCCCAGGGCACCCTGGAGGCCGATCAGGGCCAGGGGTGTATAGGTCCCGGCAATGAGAAGGTATACGCAGGAATGGTCCAGGATGCGGAAAATATCCTTGACCTTCCCTCTGGGAAATATGTGGTAGAGGGTGGAGGCCAGGTACAAAAGGACCAGAGTAACACCATAAATGCTGAAGGCCGCCACATGCTTCCCTCCGCCGTAATTGACGGCAAATACCACCAGGACCACCAGGGCAGCAACGGCCAACCCCAGGCCCACCCCGTGCAAAACGGCGTTGGCCACTTCTTCATCTCTGGAAAGCTCGCGGAGTTTTACCATAAAGATCCCCTTTCGTATGTTTTTTGCTTACCCCCTATTTTATCCTGTTTGAAACTTTTGTATTGACTTATTATTCATTTATAACTATTATTATATAATAAATGATGTTATCTTTTTAGAAGGGAAGTGACGCCCGTGCCTGGCCCTTTAAATAGTAAAAAATTCTTTTTGTTTTTTCTCGTGATACTCCCTCTTCTGGCTGTTTCCGCCTGTTCCCCCGGGGACCGGGGCCCCTTTGACCACCCCGACGGCGTCTATGAAGGCGCATCGGATCTTTATGACTGAGAAGGTTATGTACGGGTCCGGGTGACCCTGAATAACGGCTTTATTACCCGGGTGGAATTTGAAGAAACCCTCCAGGACGGTGTGGTGAGAACCCCGGAGAATTGGCCTTACCCCTGGTGGATTGAGGCCCGGGAAGAGCTGCCCCGCAGAGTCGTGGAGTCCCAAAACTTATCGGTGGACATCTATACCGGAGCCTCCACCACCAGCCGCCGCTTCCTCCAGGCCCTGGAACGGGTCTTCCCTTGAGGGGTCAGCTTTTGAGTTATTTGTATTCTCCCACAACTTAAGTACAGGGTCAACCTGACTGACCCCAAAACCCAGCCGCCCCCGCAGGTTCTTTGCCTGCGGGGGCGGGGTAGAAAAAATGAGTTCAATTCTGGCGGAGACCTACTCTCCCGGGGGCTCTCGCCCCGAGTACCATCGGCGCTGGAGGACTTAACGACCGTGTTCGGGATGGGAACGGGTGTGGCCCCTCCCCCATATCCACCAGAAACTTTCGAGATGTTCTCTCAAAGCTGCACAGTGCGTGTCGAAGTAAGAATACAAGTTCTTAGGTCAAGCCCTCGGCCGATTAGTACCGGTCGGCTGAAGACATCGCTGCCCTTACACCTCCGGCCTATCTACCAGGTAATCTCCCTGGGGCCTTACTCCCTTAACAGGATGGGAAACCTCATCTTGAGGGGGGCTTCGCGCTTAGATGCTTTCAGCGCTTATCCCGTCCGGACATAGCTACCCAGCAATGCTCTTGGCAGAACAACTGGTACACCAGAGGTCCGTCCACCCCGGTCCTCTCGTACTAAGGGCAGATCCTCTCAAGTTTCCTGCGCCCGCGACAGATAGGGACCGAACTGTCTCACGAC